>NZ_QTVE01000019.1:0-41023 GCF_003460465.1 Ruminococcus sp. AF37-20
ACAGACGGCAAGACCGAGGGTTCACATTGCTCAGTTTGTGGTGCGGTTATCAAGGCACAGACAACGATAACTGCCACAGGTCACAAGTCAAGCGGTTGGATAGTCGACAAAACGGCTTCTATCGGAGTTAAAGGCTCAAAGCACAAGGAATGTACAGTCTGCAAGAAAGTTCTTGAAACGGCTGAAATTCCTGCACTTTCAAGAATTAGCATTTCAAAGGCAAGCGTGACACTTTCCACTTCGACCTACGCATATGATGGCAAAGCAAAGAAGCCTGGTGTAACGGTCAAGCTAAACGGCAAAACTTTGAAGAATGGTACAGATTACACTGTTTCCTATTCAAACAACACCAAGGTAGGCACAGCAAAGGTCACTATCACAGGCAAGGGCAATTACACAGGCTCAGTTTCTAAGACCTACAGTATCAAAAATAACTTCAAGAAAGCCACAGTTTCGGGCATTTCCACTAAGGCATTCACGGGCAAGAACATCACTCAGAGCATTACTGTTAAATACAATGGCAAAACGCTGAAAAAAGGCACTGACTATACAGTTTCCTACTCAAGTAACAAGAATATAGGTACTGCCACAGTAAAAATTGCAGGAAAAGGCTCTTACACAGGCACTATCACAAAGACGTTCAAGATAAATCCTGCAAAGCAAGAGATACAGAAGCTCACGGCTAAGAGCAAGGCATTCTTTGTGGATTGGGCGCAGAAAGGCTCTGCTACCGGATATGAAATTCAGTATGCTACCAACTCTAAGTTCACAAGTGCAAAGAAAGTTACTATAACAAACAACAAGACCGACAAGACTACAGTTTCAAAGCTTTCGGGCAAAAAGAAATATTATGTTCGTGTTCGTTCTTACACAACTGTAAAGGGTACTAAGTATTATGGCGCTTGGTCGGCTTCAAAGAGTGTTACTACTAAGAAGTAATTTTTATCGTTTATAAAATATCCCCCATGCAGAGGTTTTCTGCATGAGGGAGTTTTTTTAATCGTCAATATTATCGGATTTGTTGTAAAAAACGATGCTGAATATCATAGATTTCCAAAAAGTACAATATTCTTTCATTAACCTTTAACCAAATATTTACCGTAAAATAGAGGTAAATATGACAAAAAGCCTTGCTTTTTGCGAATGAATGTGATATAATTATAAACAAAGTATATATTTTTATGGTGGGAGAAAGTTTGATTGACACATATTGTTAGCTTATATAAAAAATACCGCAACTTTATTCTCTATGCTCTTTTTGGTTTAGTCGCTGCAGTCATAGATTATGTTATCAGTGCAATTTTCATACATTTTGCCGTTTTTGATAAACCTGAGATATGTAGCCTTATTGGTAATGTCTGTGGGTTTATTTTTACGTTTATGACAAATACGCTTGTAAATTTCAAAAAACGCAGTGAGTATATGAAGACCTTTGCTTCATACGCAACCATATGTATCGCAGGCTCGCTTATATCTACCCTGCTGATACACTTGTTTAAATCAAGTATGAATATTTATGTTTTAAAGTTTGTAGTAATGATATTTATATGTCTGTTGCAATACTTTCTAAACAGAACGATAACTTATAAGAATTGAGTGATAAATAATGGCTATAAGCGCAGTACTTCTTGCTTACAAAGAAGCAGAAAATTTAAAGGTACTTCTTCCGAAGATAAAGCAACAGCTTGATAAGATCGGCGAAGAATATGAGATCATAATTGTTGATACTATGAAGCCCCTTGATGACACACCTGCTGTGTGCAAGAAATTCGGAGCGAGATATGTAAACCAAAGACTTCCGCATTTTGGAGGAGCTTTCAGAACAGGTATCAAGGCGGCACGTTATGATAAATTTCTCATAATGGACAGCGACGGCTCTCACAACCCCATATACATACCTGACATTTATA
The DNA here is from genome assembly GCF_003460465.1 of Ruminococcus sp. AF37-20. Classification (NCBI taxonomy): domain Bacteria; kingdom Bacillati; phylum Bacillota; class Clostridia; order Eubacteriales; family Oscillospiraceae; genus Ruminococcus; species Ruminococcus sp. AF37-20. Next base: position 1,911 of record NZ_QTVE01000019.1, read on the forward strand.
AGAAATTTGTCAAAAGCGCTGATGTTGTTATAGGCTCACGCTATGTCAAAGGCGGTAAGACAAACGATTCAAAGGTCTCTATAATAATGTCTCATATCCTTAACTTTGTTTTCAGAATAATAACCGGAATAAAGGCAAAGGATATTTCCACAGACTTTCGTATGTATGACACAAAGCAGCTTAAAGCCGTTAAGCTCACCTGTCAAAATTATGATATTTTGCAGGAAGTGCTGCTTAAAATGAAAATAAACAACCGCAAATTGGTTGTAAAGGAAACGCCAATAGTCTTTGAAAAACGTCTTTATGGCGAATCAAAGCGTCAGCTTTTCAAATTTATTCTAGGGTATGTAAAAACATTATTTATGTTGATAGGAGTCAGGATAAATGCCAGCTTTAACAAAAACAGACAAAAGTGACAACTCAGATGTTATCAGCAAATCAATAGCTTTTTTTTAATCGCTATGGCATTTTAATATTGGCTCTTGTAATGCTTGCAGTATCAGTTATACATATACTGCCGCCTTTCAATGCAGACATAATAAACTATGACAGTTCCTATCAGTATTTTTTTAACCAAACACAGTTTAAGCGATATCATGAAGCTTCTGCCGGAGGACTACAGTCCTCCCCTTTATACCTTGCTTCTTAAACTTTGGACCTACATATTCGGCAGTTCACTTCTAGCAATGAGGTCATTTTCCATATTTATAATATGGGGATTGATATTTCTTGCAGCATTTCCTGTTCGTGCAGCCTTTGGCAAACGTGCATCAGTCATATGTATGCTGCTTTACACGCTTTCTTATGTCAACTTTTTACTCGTTCCTGAGATACGTCCAACTGTACTTGCTTATTTTCTTACAGCAGCTTGTGCTATTTATATGTATTTGGCACTGTTTAAGGGCTATCATTATGCCTATATCTGCATGACAGTTTTCGCTGTCCTTGGAATGTATACTCACAATGTATCAATGCTTGCGGCATTGTCTTTCTACATAGTTTCTTTTGCTTTTACTATTATTTCAAAGCAAAAGAAGAAAACACTTTATTTCTTCCTTAGCGGAGTTATCTGCGCATTAAGCTATTGCCCTTGGCTGATAGTTGTAATGAAGCAATTTTCAAATGTTAAGAAAAACTATTGGGCAAATTCCATAATTTCAAGTAGCCTTGTTATAGATTGGACATATGATATTCACTTTGGTTATGCAAGCGGACTTGTCACTTACCTGATATTCATTTTTATCGCCATAATGTTGCTTATCCATGTGGTAAAGATGCGTAACTGCAAAACATTAAATGATATCCGCAAAAAGCTTGCACCTCACCGTGCCGAGTTTGTAAGTGTTCTCTACTGCGGACTCATGTATGTTGCTCCTATTATCACTCTAATTTTGTTCACTCGCCTTGTTTACCCTATCATCGCCACCAGATATTTTTATATTTTAAGCTCTCTTATGGTAATATTGCTGTCAGTAGTGATAGGCAAACTTTTTGATACCAAGCTTTTCTTAGCTTGTATCGTGCTGTTTATTGTAAGCTTCTGCATTAATTTCGGCAATGTTAAAAGTCAATTTGATAGCTTTAATTTTTCTGATATGATAGAAACTATCAAAGAAAACGGAGATGATGATATTGCTTTTCTTCATTTACATGAATAGTCGCTTGGAATAATTATGTATTATTTTCCTGATGCAGAGCATTATGTATGCGATGATACATGGTGCGTACTCAACACTCTTGACGTTTTCCCTACTGAAGTAACTGATATCGGAAGCATTAATAACATAAACAAATACAGCAAAAAACTGTTTATTTTCGGAGATCTGTTCCCTGACTCGCCTTATGAGCTTGATGACCATTTCAACTCAAAAGACGATTATGATGTAACTTATCTTGGAATGTTTACTGAACCTTATACATACAAGAACACATGGAGACTATATCATGTCACTAATAAAACTCAAAGCACAAATACAAAATAATTTACTTCTGATAATACTGTTTGTAATAGTCAGCCTTATAGAAATATTTGCGATATTTCCGCTTATGTTTTCAAACAGCCTAAACTATGACAGCACATATCAGTATGCTCTTACTCAACATTCTTTTTCAGAAATATGGCGCTTGATACCCTATGATTACAGCCCGCCTTTTTACGCCATAGCACTCAAGGTTTTTGTTGTGATATTTGGCAACAGTCTCATTGTGATGCGCTGTTTTTCAATCATCGCAGTTATCGGAATGTATTTTATAGCTGCATTTCCTGTAAAAAGGATATTTGGCAGAAATTCAGCTATTGCAGCACTTCTTATAACATTTTTTTCACCGCCAATCTTTTATCAGATCCATGAAATAAGACCGACTATTTTCGGAATGTTCTTCTTTATGGGTGCGGCTGTGTATATGCTTTATGCCTACAGCCTTGAAAAGAAACATGGCTATGTATGCACTGTTATCTTTTCTATACTTGCAATGTATACACATAACATTGCCCTTGTTGGTGTTTTCGGTTCATATGTTGCAGTTCTGGTGTTTTCACTTTGCACAAGAAACTATAAGAAATTCAAAAAGTTCTTTATTTGCGGTATTTTATGTGCATTAGCATATATACCATGGCTGACGGTACTCTTTGGTCAAATGTCAAATGTCAAAAAACATTACTGGAAATCAGTGTTTGGAACTCGTGCTGCTTTGGGCTGGATATTTCACGATATGCTTATAGAAAAAGGATATATCACTATATTTGAATTTGTTTTTCCGGTACTTATTTTCTTTGCATTGCTAAGGCATGTCAAACTTAAAGCAATTAAGGGTGCGACTAAATTCAGCGAAGTTTTCACACTTGCAGCCGAAAAAAGAGTTTACCGTGATATCTTTTTGCTTTTGCTCTTTATACTTATCCCCGTTATGATTTTTGCGTTTGTTAATAACTTTTTCAGTAGCATTGCATCTGAAAGATATTATTATATTCTTGGAACAGTATGGCTGATACTTGCAGGAGTGATAATTGGATGTTTCGGATATAAGATACTATCGTTACTTGTTCTTTTGACTATGTGTGCTAATCTTATATATATGGCAATTTACACTGTTAGAGATCTAAAAGAATCAGATATTGATCAGATAGTAACCGATATCAACGATCAAAACCCTGGTGGAAATATCGCTTTTCTACACCTTCATGAATTGACACTTGGAGAAATGACTTACTTTTTCCCAAATGCTACTCATTATGTTTGCGATCAGACCTTCACAGTTCTCTCTACATATGATGTCTTCCCATCAAATATTGTAAACATAGGTGATATATCAAACATTAGCAAATATACAGACAATGTATACATTTTCACAGATGAATATAGTACAGTTTCGGATATTCCAGTATACACATTTGAAGAACTGCTTAGCAATGATGAAAATGTTACTGTGAAAAAGTTACATAAATATAAAAGTGCATATAACGTTGCAACAAAACAAATGGACCTAGCTATAGCACATTTTAATAAAGGTCAGAATATAAAATCAACAAACAGCAAAGGACAGAATAATCAATGAATATTATCCTGCTTTCAGGAGGCAGTGGTCTGCGTTTATGGCCGCTTTCAAACAGCATACGCAGTAAACAGTTTCTTAAACTTTTTAAAACAGACAATGATTCATATGAATCTATGGCACAGCGTGTTTATCGTCAGGTAAGGACCGTTTCACCTGATATAGGCATAACCATAGCCACAGGTGAAGATCAAGTCAGCACTATAAGGAACCAGCTTGGTAATGATGTTGACATATGCATCGAACCATGCAGACGTGATACATTTCCTGCAATAGTGCTTGCAGCGACATATCTTCATGATATAAAAGGCGTTGGTCTATCTGAAAGCATAGCCGTTTGTCCTGTTGACCCATATGTACATGATGACTACTACAAAGCAGTTATCTCACTTATGAAAAGCATAGAAACTGTCAGCAAAAAGCTTATGCTTTTAGGCGTTGAGCCAACTTATCCAAGCGAAAAATACGGCTACATTATTCCTGAAAATGATCACAGCATAAGTTCAGTTAAAAAGTTTGTGGAAAAGCCTGATAGGATATCTGCTGAAAAATACATTGAGCAGGGTGCACTGTGGAATGCAGGTGTGTTTTCATTCTCACTTGAATACATAATTGAAAAATCCCACGAACTTATAGAATATTCCGATTATTATGACCTACTTGAAAAATATGAAAGTCTTGAAAAGATAAGCTTTGACTATGCCGTATCAGAAAAAGAAACAAACATAGACGTTATGAGATATAAAGGCGAATGGCGAGATGTAGGAACATGGAACATGATGTCAGAGGTCATGTCTGAAAATGTCAAAGGCAATGCGCTTCTCGATGATAAATGTGAAAACACCCACGTTATAAATGAACTTGGCATTCCACTTCTTTGTATGGGCTGTAAAAACATGATAGTTGCAGCGAGCAATGACGGCATACTTGTTTCTGATAAGGAAACCAGCGGATACATGAAGCAATATGTGAAAAAGCTGGGAAACATGGCAATGTTTGCAGAAAAATCATGGGGTACTTTTACAGTGCTTGATGTTCAGCTAAATTCAATGACAGTAAGCATATACCTGAAAGAAAACCATTCCATGAAATATCACAGTCACGAACAGCGCAGTGAGATATGGACGATAGTTCCAGGAAATGGATATGTTGTTGTGGACGGCGAGAAAAAGTTAGTAAAAACCGGAGACACCATTTCAGTTTCAAAGGGTGCAAAACACCTTATCCATGCCCAGACAGATATGAACATTATTGAAATACAGATAGGCGAGTCTATCAGCGTAAAGGACAAGCACATATTCTTAGAAACATTTTAGAAATATTATGGAGGATAATATGAAAAAGGCCTTAATAACAGGAATTACAGGACAAGACGGCTCTTATCTTGCAGAACTACTTATTAGCAAAAATTATGAAGTTCACGGCATTGTTCGCCGTTCTTCTGTTTCAAACACCGAAAGAATAGATCATCTTATAGCTGAAAACGCTGTAACACTGCATGGCGGCGATCTTTCTGACTCGTCAAGCATTATCAGGGTAGTGAATGAAGTACGTCCCGATGAAATATACAACCTTGCGGCACAAAGCCATGTACAGGTATCCTTTGACGCAGCCGAATACACAGGCGATGTAGACGCACTTGGCGTATTGAGAATACTTGAAGCAGTACATATGCTCGGCATGGATAAATCCTGCCGAATTTATCAGGCATCTACTTCTGAACTTTTCGGCAAAGTGGAAGAGTGTCCACAAAGCGAAACAACACCATTTCACCCATACAGCCCATATGCAGTTGCAAAGCAGTATGGCTATTGGATGATAAAACAATATCGTGAAGCATATGGAATGTTTGCCTGCAACGGTATTCTTTTCAACCACGAATCAGAGCGTAGAGGTGAAAATTTTGTTACCAGAAAGATAACAATGGCAGTAGGCAGAATAGCCTGCGGACTCCAAGATCATCTTGAACTAGGCAATCTCAACGCTCTAAGAGATTGGGGATATGCTAAGGATTATGTGGAATGTATGTGGCTCATGCTCCAGCAGGATAAACCAGATGACTTTGTAATAGCAACGGGTGTTCAGCACACTGTAAGAGAATTTACTGAGCTTGCCTTTGCCAATAATGGTATCAAGATAGAATGGCAAGGAAATGGTATTGATGAAAAGGGTTATGACGCAAAGACTGGTAAAATGCTTGTTTGCGTAAATCCAAAATGGTTCAGACCTACCGATGTTGTAAACCTCCTTGGCAATCCTACCAAGGCGCGCACTGTTCTGGGCTGGGATCCGCTGAAAACAAGCTATGAACAGCTTTGCGCTATTATGTCAAAGCACGATCGCCAGCTAGCCGAAAAAGAGGCGACACAGAAATTAATGATACGATAAAGGTGGTGCGGCTATGACAGGCGTAGTACTGATATTTGGTGTTTCAGGCTTTGTAGGCGGATATCTTGCTGAAGAATTTTGTAGCTTTGGATATAAAGTCTATGGCTGTGATATATCAGAAAGTTCTGATATTGCAGATCAAGTAACATTCATTCCTTGTGATATTCTTGACCAAGTTCAGGTAAGAAAAGTCATATCTGAAACAAAACCAATGTATATTGTTGACCTTGCGGCAATAAGCAGCGTCAGCTATTCTTGGAAAGAGCCTGCAAAAACTATGGCTGTAAATGTAGAGGGAACACTGAACATATTTGAATCAGCAAAAGAGATAATACCCAATGCCAAAATATTGGTCATAGGCTCAAGCGAAGAATACCAGCGGTCAGATGATCCTATCAACGAAGAATTTTCTCTTGACTCATGCAGCCCGTATGGATTATCGAAAATAACTCAGGAACGATTTGCAAAACTATACAGAGAGCAATATGGCATGAAAATATACTGTGTCAGGGCATTTAATCATACTGGTGTTGGACAATCCGACAGATTTGTTATACCAAGCTGGTGCAGGCAAGTGGCGCTATTATCTGCAAAAAAAGAGAATGGCAATATCATTGTAGGAAACATTGACGTATATCGTGACTTTAGCGATGTGCGTGACGTAGTAAGAGCCTACAGAATGATACTTGAAAGCGAAAAAAGTAAAACCACATATAACGTAGGCAGCGGAAAAGCCACAAAACTAAAAGATATTCTCGGCTATATAGTTTCTCTTTCGTCTTGCAAAATAAGTATCGAAATAGACCCTTCTCTTGTGCGTAATGGTGAAAATGCCAAGATATACTGTTGCAATGAACTTATAAGAAAAGATCTTGGTTGGTATCCACAATATGACATTTTCGATACTGTTAAGGATATTTACGAATACTACTACAATATGTTTACTTAATCAAAAAAACAGATCAAGCACTGTGCTTGATCTGTTTTTTATATTCGATCTTATTACTTTCTCTTAGAAACCACCATAGCTGCACCTGCAAGTGCTGCCAGACCTATACTTATGCCCATTGCCGCATCTGTATTAGGGTTTTTGGTGCTGTTAGGATTTGTTGTTGTCTTTGATGATGAAGCCGCTGCGCTGCTGTCATTTGTTGCTTCAGAAGAAGCCTCGGAAGATGACTCCTCTGCTTTGCTCTCGCTGCTCTCCTCACTTGAAGACTCCTCAACAACGTTATTGAACTCAACGTCGTCGTCCTTTGTCATTTCGTCAACGCCGTCGTTAACCAACTCAACTCTCTCCCAGCCGTAAATGCCTTCAATAGCATATGTAAGCTCATAAGCTGCTGTCTTCTGTGAAACAGCGGATGGGTGATAGTCAACTGCATAACCATTGTTTTCGCTGTCCTGAACGCTGAACGCGAAAACTGATACCTTGCTGTCGCCTGTTTCAGTCTTATAAGTGTCAACTGCATCTGTAATAGAAGGATAAAGCTCCTGTCCCATAATACCGAGTGTACAAAGTATCTCAGAATTTGGATTCTTAGCTCTTATCTCCTTGAGGAAATTTACATAGCCCTTTTCAAACTCAGCACACTTATCAGCGTCACCCTTTGTGTATGAGTTATCGTTTGTACCAAGATTTACAACGATAAGCTCAGGCTGATACTGTGAGAAATCCCAATCATAATTAGCTGTCTGTTCACCGTCGAACCAGCTCCATGTAAAACAGAACTTATCATAGAAATTTGGCACAAGCAGTGCGTCATTTATCTTGCCGTTGCCTGAATAACCAGAGATCACACCTGCTCCGCTTACTGATACAAAGCTGTAGTCAGCGCCAAAATTCTGTGCTGCCTTGTAAGCATATGTCTTTGCGGCGTTCTCGTTGTAGATAGAAAATGACTTTCCAAGTGGATCGTCAACGCCGTATCCACAAGTGATAGAGTCACCAATAAACTCGATAGAATGCTTTGCTGCCTCTGTTGGCTGTGGCTTGCCATCTACCTCAAAGCTGTCAATTGCGATAACGCTCTGTGCAGCTTCTGAAAGCTTTATGAGCTTAACTGTGCTTTCGCCCTCAGGAAGCTCTACCTCAACTGCGTTTGTCTTCTTATTTTTTATGTAGCCCTGCTTAACAAGCTTGCCGTTTACAAATACGCCAATTCTTGCCTCACCTACGCTGCCGTTTACATTGAAAACAGCCTTTGTGCCTGTGCATTTGAACTCGATACCGCTTGCAGAATAGCCAAGTATCGTTGTGTCGCCCTTTCTGTAAGTACGACCGATAAGCTTAACATTGTCGCTTGTTGCCTCATAAGAGGTGAGCTTGTCCGTTGCTTCCGTGTCTGCCATGACTGTCATTCCCATGCAGCCTGCTGCAATTGCCGCAGCACAGAAGCCTGCCAAAAACTTCTTCATACTATGATTTCCTCCGTTGTTTAATTTTTTTGTATCTTTTGCCTTAATATTTCTCGATCCAATAATTTAATTATACTCTATCTGCAAGATATATACATTAATTTATTATTAATATTTATTCGCTATTTTATTAACGGGTCTGTTAGATATTCTTTATCCTCTTATAAACCACAGCCGACAGCGGTGGACAGACGAAACTGCCTGAAACGGGCTGTTTGTTCATCTTGCCACTTTCATCAAGCCTGAGATAAAAGCTTCCCTCAGGCAGACCGAAGCCCCTGTTCTCGTAGTAAGGATTAAGTGCGATAACATAGCATTCTCCGTCTTTTTCAAGCTTCCAGCTTACGCAGTTCCAATCGTCATTGTGCATAAAATGAAGATGTGCGTTCACGTCCTCTTTAGTATACATTCGGAAAAGCGGACTTCCCTTTCTCAGCCTTATAAGAGCCTTGTAATACTCAAAGACCTCTTTATATTCAAGCTTTCTGTTCCACTTTATGGAGTTAGTGTAGTCAGGCGCATTGTAGCTGTCATGGGAATAGATATTCACATCGTTTGGCGCTTCGCCCTCTTTGAGTATCCTCGGCTTTGACCTAAGGAAATCCTGACCAAGCTGTATGAATGGCATCCCCTGTGAAAGTATCACTATCGCCGCCGCAAGCTTATCCATTTTTATCCTTACGTCCTCGCTGTCATTTTTCGCAGAAATACAAAGCTTGTCCCACAAAGTATTGTTGTCATGAGCCTCACAGTAATTCACCGCCTGAGTAGGCTCAAATGCCCAGCAAGCTTCTTTTGCGTCATTTATCTGATAGTGTGGCACAGAGCCGGCTATACCACGCCTTAGAGTAGAAGCCGCATTTCTGTTTCCGCTGACAAAGCCCTTGTCATATGGATTGAAAGTACCGCCCTTAATGGAATCTCTGATGTTATCGTTAAAAAGTCCAACTCTTCCAAACTGATATGAATTCCATTTATATGCAAGCCTGTCAGCAGGGAGCGGTGACTCTCCTCCCGTCCAGCCCTCGCCATACATTAGTATCTGAGGGTCTATCTTGTTAAGCTCGTCCCTTATGATGTTCACAGTTTCAATATCGTGAAGCGCCATAAGGTCAAAGCGGAAGCCGTCAATCTTATATTCCGTTGCCCAAAATCTGAGAGAATCTATCATGAATTTTCTCATCATCATATGGTTTGAAGCCGTTTCGTTTCCACAGCCCGAGCCGTTTGAAAATGAGCCGTCATTTCTTATCCTATGATAATAATACGGGAAAGAACGCTCAAAAGCAGACTCCTCGGTATAGTAAGTGTGATTGTATACCACGTCCATTACAACGCCAATGCCGTTCTCATGAAGTGCCATAACAAGCTGTTTGAACTCTCTTATCCTGCACTTAGGGTCATAAGGGTCTGTGGAATATGACCCCTCAAGGCAGTTGAAGTTCTTAGGGTCATAACCCCAGTTATATTGATTGAGCCAAGGCTTGCTCTCGTCTACAGTGGCATAATCTTCCACAGGAAGCAGGTGAACATGAGTTATGCCAAGCTCTTTTAGATGCTCGATACAGGTGTTCACGCCCTGATATTTCGTACCCTTATCGGCAAAAGCCACATACTTTCCTCTATGCTCAGGAGCAACGCCTGATGAACTGTCCGCAGAAAAATCCCTGACGTGGCACTCATACACCACTGCGTCGCAGGCATTTCTGCACTTAGGCTTTTTCACCTTGTCCCAGCCCTCAGGATCGGTGGTCTTGAAATCCACCACCGCACCAACGTTTCCGTTGACTCCGCAGGCTTTTGCATAGATATCTATAGTTTCATGCCTTGTTTTGTGATCGAACTCAAATGTATAGGTATAAAAAACACCGTCAAGGTCACGGAGTATCTCCACATACCAAACACCATGGTCAAGCCTTTCCATAGGCAGGCTTTCAAGACGGCTTTTGCCCTCGCCGTCAAGATACAGATTAAGATAAACTCCCGTTGCAAGCGGCGACCATGTTTTGAACACAGTTTTGCCCTCTTTCATGACCGCACCCAGATCGTTTCCTATATATTGATTATCTCTGTCAAACTGTTCATAATTCAATCTGTACATCAGCCATGCCCCTTGCATATATTTTTTACTTCTTAGATATTTTTACTTCAGACTTTCGCCAAGCACCGAGCCTTGAAGAAGCTTAGTTTCAAAGCCCTCCCTCGTATTTTTAAGCAGGTCATCGCAAAGCTTTACCTTGTCCTTTTCAAGAAGCAGCAGGATTGTTGAGCCGCCAAACTCGAAATAGCCCTTTTCTTCGCCCTTTGTGACCTTTACGCCGCCCTCAGTGTGCAGATTAGTTATCCTACCCACCATAAGAGCACCGACTTCCATTTGAATAATATCTCCGAACTGCTCCGTTCTTATCATGCAATACTCTCTGGAGTTTTCCTTGAAAACAGGCAGATAATTGTTCACCACAGGGTTCACAGTGTGAAGGATACCATTTATCTTTCTGTTGTGGCTCTTTACACCGTCTGCACAATAGCAATAGCGGTGATAATCGTCCACTGAGAGTCTGATGATAACTGCATAGCCACCCTCATAACGCTTTGAAAGCTTGCTGTCCCTGAGAAGCGAGGCGGTATTATACACTGCATTCTTTATAATAAAGGTATCAGACTGTGTTATCTTATAAGCAGTCACCTTACCGTCACAAGGTGAAACAAGCAGATCTCTGTCCTTAGTGATAAAACGTCTGCCGGGCTTTATTTTTCTTGTGAAAAAATCATTGAATGAGCGATACATTCTTTCCTCATAGTCAAACATATCTATGCCGTTTTTTTCTGCAAAGCCGAAAATAAAAGGCACTGAGAACTTGCTGTCAAGTATCACTCTTGCACACTTTGAAAATATCGGACAGCCGAGAAATTTCATAAGCGCCCTGCCCATTGCCGAGCTGTAGGCAGCCGCAAGAAAGCTATCCTGAGATGTGGTCTGTTCGTATTCTCTGCCCTGTCTGTCACGATATTTCATCTGTTTCTCTCCTTTTATTTACATTATTGTAGAGGACGACACCCCCGACGTCCTGTTTTTCACACACCTGTCTGGCAAAAACATTTCCCATTCAGGTAACTTTTATCTTAGATTATATGCTGCATTTTAAGATAGCCGAGAAGGATTATCGCACCTATAGTGAAGAGTATCAGCACGCCCTTCATGGAAAGCTTCTTGACATTTATTTTCAATACAAAGAGTATTGAAATAAGTATCATAAAGCTATGGAAAACAAATGGAAAAATATTTCTCGGTATATTGTGCTGACCCATGAACAGCAGAGGAAGTATCATAGCAACTGTTGTAACAGGCAGACCCTTATATTCTTTTCTGTTCTCTGTTGTGTTTCTCTGACGCTCTTCCTCCATAACGTTGAAGTAGCCAAGTCTGATAACAGCGCCCAGAACTATCATAATGCTTGCGATAAGACGAAGCGGATAAACCGAGTTGTAGTGATAGCCTATGACAGCAGGGAAAACACCGAAGCAAACAAGGTCGCACAGTGAGTCGATCTGTATGCCGAACACCTTTTCATGCTCTGTTCTGTTTTTCATGCTTCTTGCTATCTTGCCGTCAAAAAGGTCGCAGATACCCGAAAGAAGCAGACATAGAAAGGCTATGGACATATGATTTTCAAAGACCTGTGTAATGCCGAACACTGACGAAACAAGTCCTATGTATGTGAGTATTACCGAATAATTATAAAAACCGATCATTTTTTCTTTTCCTCTCATTCTTTTTCGACTTCTTTTTTAACTTCCTGCGACCCCTCAAGACCATTCTTCTTATCATTCCTCATAACGATAAAGTGAGCCACGAACGTTACCAATGCGCTCATTATCAGCAGTAAATAGAAGCTGAGTCCACGGCTCAGTAGCATTGCAGGCTTTACAAGCTCTGCGGTGAAAATGCTCATGAACATATATGTGAAGCAGCCCTCTGTTACGCCTGCCGCACCAGGCAATGGCAGCATTTCAACTGCAACGCCTATCATAGTCTGAAGTGCGATAATATTCCAAAAACCTGTTCCGCTAAGGCCGTAGGACTTATACACTATCCATGTGACAGCCAGCAGGAACAGTCTCTGCACCAGTGTGATAAGAAAAATATTTATCACAGTGTGCACATTGCTCTTTATATATTCCGAACCGATCATGTAATTGTCGCAGATACGCTTTATTTTGTTTATGTATTTTTCGTTGTTCTTTTCTTTGAGTATCCTTATGCGTGTCAGAAGATTTATAAGCTTTATGCCCATTTTTCTCGCCCACAAAGGCTTATAGAAAATAAACACAAGCCCTGCGATATAGGCGATATTCAGTATAAAGCCGATAAGCAGAAGCCACCAAAGCCGTCCCACATGAAGCTTTATAAAGCCAAAGTTGAAAAGCAGGAACGCCACTGCAAGAAGCACCTGCACAGCCTTGAAAGCTATGGTTATGATAAGCATTATCAAGGTGGAAAAGCCTATCTTTATGCCGTCTTTCTTCATGTAATACATCTGCGCAGGCTGTCCGCCGGAAGCAGACGGCGTTATACAGCTAAAGAAAAAGCCTATAAACGAATATTTCAAACAACGCCCGAAAGGAGTTTTTACTTCAAAAAGCCTCAGCATATACTTTATTATGACCGACTCCCCTGCCACATAGCAGAACACGCACACAGCACCCACTGCAAGCCAGCTTTTCTTTGCAAGGTGAAGATCCGCCACTATGTCGGAAAATTCTTCTCCTCTGAAAAGCAGTCTGACTGTCAGCCAGCCTATGACCACAATAAAGAATATATTAAGAACATATTTCAGGTTCTTTTTTATTTTCATCATCTCCGAATTTTCAGCCTGTCCATTAAAAGGTCAGACCGTTTTTGTCCCACACATATTTTTTACAGAACGAATGCCATAAAGCACAGATTTACTATTATCTGCAAAATTGTAAATCTTATTACTACCTGAGTATCAGACCAGCCCTTGTTCTTTCTTGCATGGTCGTGAAGAGGAGTTCTTATGCCCTCCATAAAATTCTTTATTTTCAGGAAACGTCTGAAAGAAAGCTTGAGAAGTCCAAGTCCGCCGTCAAGTATGATAACTATAGCCATAGGGATAAATGCGAACGGTGCGGCAGTTTTCAAAAACATCACCGCAAGAAAAACGCCCAGCGCTCTTGAGCCTGCGTCACCCATGAGCATCTGGCTAGGCGAGCAGTTGAACCACAGATAAGCCGCAAGCGTCACAAACATTATCATAGGCAGAAGCATATCAGCTGCACCGCTCTTTGTCACCATAAGTGCAAGGGGCAGAAGAACTGTCATGACCAGCGAGCCGCATAGCCCGTCAACGCCGTCTGTACAGTTTGTAACGTTTATAGCCGTCCAAACGAGGACGCCTGCAAGGATAATGAACAGCGGCGCAGGGATAGTGAAAGTGGAATCTGTGATATAAAGCTTCACCTGCGAGCCGTTATAAAAATAGTATGTAAACGCAATGCCAAGAGATATAACAAGGTCGATAAGACCCTTTTTCAGGTTGCCCCAAGGAGTTTCAGCAGCATCATCAAAATATCCGCTGAGCATGGCGGCGTACACAAGCACGAGATAGATTATGTTCTCAATGTCAAGAGGATAAAAGAGTGCGGTGCAAAGTGTAAAAGAAGTCACGAAGATAATTCCTGCGCCACGAGGCTTGCCCTCAGAAAGTGCGCCGTTCACAGCGAACGCTCTGCCCTGATCTTTAGGCAAAATGCGTTTGAAGAATTTCAGGCTGAAAAAAGCAATAAGAAAACTGCACAGCATTGGCACAAGTAGCACCAATGTAGTATTATTAGTCTTAGCCAAAAGGTTATAAAACATTGTCATCGTCCTTTTCTGTTTCAATTCATACATATACTATTATATTATACAACATAGCTGTGCAAAATGCAAATATTATTATCCGTCATTTTGCACAATTTTTTCTTAATGGTTTCTTAACGTGGATTAGGCTAGGGATTTTTTAGGGTGAGGGTTGAACACTTTGACCTTTTGTGTTATAATTATCTCATTAAGGAGGCATTTTTATGGCAATAAAAGACAAAGTGCTGGAACTTCTCGACGATAACAAGGGCAAATATCTTTCAGGCGAACAGCTTGCTGACACTCTTGGCTGCACACGAGGGGCTGTTTGGAAAGCTGTGAAAGCTTTGCAGGAAAACGGCTACCCTATCTCTGCGGTGACGAACAAGGGCTATTCACTTGACGAAAACACCGATATCCTTTCCCTTGCAGGCATAAAAAAATATCTTGACCCTGACCGTCAGGGGCTTGAAATAGAGGTGTATAAGGAAGTAACTTCCACTAATCTGGTACTCAAAGACTATGCAAATCAGGGTGTGCCCGAGGGCAGGATAGTCATTGCAGGTATGCAGACCCAGGGGCGTGGAAGGCTTGGACGTTCTTTCTTTTCTCCCTCTGATTCGGGACTTTACATGAGCATTCTTCTCCGCCCTGACATGGCTGCGGCTGACGCTGTTAAGATAACCACTGCCGCTGCGGTGTCTGTTGCCCTTGCAGTGGAAAAGGTCAGCGATCAGAAGCCTGACATAAAATGGGTGAACGACATTTACATAAATGGCAGAAAGATATGCGGAATACTCACGGAGGCTTCTTTCAGCATGGAAAGCGGCGGACTTGACTACGCTGTGCTTGGTATCGGTGTGAACACCTACGAGCCGGAAGGCGGTTTTCCTGAGGCAATAAGAGACATCGCAGGACCGATATTCCACGAAAGAAAAAGCGATATGCGAAACAGGATAGCCGCAGAGATAATAAACAATTTCATGCGTCTTTATGACAGCTTTGAAGAAAACAGCTTTTACCCAGAATACAGAAAACGCTTGCTGTGGGTAGGTGAGAAGATAAACGTCATAAGAGGAAGCGAAAAAACTCCTGCCACAATGCTTGGGGCTGATGAGGACTGTCGCCTGCACGTCAGATATGAGGACGGCAGAGAAGAATATATTTCCTCGGGAGAGATAAGTATTCGCAAGGCTTAACATAGTATACGAAATGTTAGGTATATCTAACGAAACAAACGTCTATGATTTTTTATAATTAATTCAGTTTATCAAATAGTATCAGTAGGTCGAGTCATTGAGAAATGGCTCGATTTTTTATGCATTATAACTATATAAACGTTTTCGTTTATGTGTATTTCTACAAGTTAGTCAATGCTTATTCTAATTATATATAGCCCATGTAAATAAAAACATTATTCATTTTGTGTCATATAGTATATAATTATAGTTGACAGTATGTCTTGATTATTGACTTTGTAATCAAATTTAACTTTAATTATATGGAGGAAATTTTATGACAAAAGAATTTGATTATTCACCGATCGACAAAATTCTTGAAAATCATGAAAAAACAGCGGTCATAGCCATATTGCAGGATATTCAGGAGATATATCACTATCTTCCAAAGGAAATATTCCCATATCTTGCAAAAAAGCTTGGCACAGGCGAAGCAAGAATATATAGCGTTGCGACCTTTTATGAGAATTTTTCTCTCGAACCAAAGGGCAAATACGTTATCAAATGTTGTGACGGCACTGCCTGTCATGTAAGAAAATCTATACCTATTCTCGAATATCTCAGAGGAGAGCTTGGTCTTAGCGAGAAGAAAACCACCACTGACGACCTGATGTTCACAGTGGAAACTGTCTCATGTCTTGGTGCTTGTGGACTTGCCCCTGTTCTCACTGTGAATGATGTTGTTCACCCTGAGATGAATCCTGACAAGGCTGCGGCTCTGCTTAAGGAACTGAGAGAAAAGGAGGCTGAATAATATGCTGCTGAAAACGAAATACGATCTTGACAACGCTCGTGAACAGTATGGTAAGCTTGTTGACAAGCAGGCTAGAAAAGTGCTTGTTTGCGCAGGTACAGGCTGTGTTGCAGGCGGTTCGCTGAACATATACCAGAAGCTTATCGAAACTATCTCCGCAAAGGGATTGGAGTGCGTGGTGGCACTTGCTGACGAGCCACATGATGATGATATCCACGATGGCGCTATCGGCGTAAAAAGAAGCGGCTGTCACGGCTTCTGCGAAATGGGTCCACTTGTTAGAATAGAGCCGGAGGGCTGGCTTTACACTAAGGTAAAGCTTGACGATGTTGACGAGATAGTTGACAAGACTATCTGCAATGGCGAGTGCGTTGAAAGACTGTGCTACAAGAAAAACGGTGAGATATATCGCCAGCAGTCAGAAATACCATTCTATAAGATGCAGCAGCGTATCGTTCTTGAACACTGCGGCCACATTGACGCTACTTCCATAAAGGAATATCTTGCTATAGGCGGCTATAGAGCTTTTGAAAAGGCACTTCTCGATATGTCCCCTGAGGATATCCTCAACGAAATGACAGAATCTAATCTTCGTGGACGTGGAGGCGGAGGATTCCCTCTTGGCAGAAAGTGGACAAGCGTTGCAAAGCAGAAAAGCCCTACAAAATACATAGTCTGCAATGGTGACGAGGGCGACCCTGGCGCATTTATGGATCGTTCTATCATGGAGGGCGACCCACACAGACTTCTTGAAGGCATGATGATAGCCGGTATCGCAACAGGCGCAAAAGAGGGATATATCTACGTTCGTGCGGAATATCCGCTTGCAGTATCACGTCTTAAAGGTGCTATCGCACAGGCTGAGCAGTTTGGTCTGCTTGGTGACAATATACTCGGCACAGATTACTCATTCAGAATACATATAAACCGTGGTGCAGGCGCATTTGTTTGCGGTGAAGGCTCTGCCCTGACGGCTTCTATCGAGGGCAAGCGTGGTATGCCTAGAGTTAAGCCGCCAAGAACTGTTGAACATGGTCTTTTCAACGAGCCTACAGTTCTCAACAACGTTGAAACGCTGGCTAACGTGCCTGTTATCATCAACAACGGTGCAAAATGGTTCAGGAGCATAGGCCCTGAGAACTCCCCTGGAACAAAGGCTTTCGCTCTTACGGGAAACATCTCGAACACCGGTCTTATTGAAGTGCCAATGGGAACTTCTCTCAGAAAGGTAATTTTCGATATCGGCGGCGGCATGAGAGGCGACGGAAAGTTCAAGGCTGTTCAGATAGGCGGTCCGTCAGGCGGCTGTCTTGTTACACCTAACCTCGATATCCAGCTTGACTTTGACTCGCTGAAAAAAGTCGGTGCTATGATTGGCTCAGGCGGACTTGTTGTTATGGACGATAAGTCCTGCATGGTAGAAGTTGCAAGATTTTTCATGAACTTCACTCAGAACGAGTCCTGCGGAAAGTGCGTTCCGTGCCGTGAGGGTACAAAGAGAATGCTTGAGATACTTGAGCGTATCGTAAATGGTAACGGTCAGGAGGGGGATATCGAACTGCTTCTTGAGCTTGCCGACACTATCTCCTCAACTGCTCTCTGCGGTCTTGGAAAGACGGCTGCATTCCCTGTTGTATCTACAATAAAGAACTTCCGTGAGGAATATGAAGCTCACATAAGAGATAAGAAGTGTCCATCAGGCAACTGCAAGAAGCTTGTGACATATCAGATCGACCCTGAGATATGCAAGGGCTGTTCAAAGTGTTCAAGAGTCTGTCCTGTGGGTGCGATCAGCGGCGAGATCAAAAAGCCGTTCAAGATCGACACCTCTAAGTGCATAAAGTGCGGAGCTTGTATTTCCAACTGCCATTTCAAAGCTGTCAAGGAGGTTTAATTTTAGCTATGAATAAAGAGTTTATGATAATCGACAATATCCCCGTTGCTATAAACGGTGAAAAAAATCTGCTTGAGCTTATCAGAAAGGCAGGCATCGAGCTTCCTACATTCTGTTACTATTCTGAGCTTTCAGTATACGGTGCTTGCAGAATGTGCATGGTGGAAAACAAGTGGGGTGGCATGGAAGCCGCTTGCTCAACTCCTCCGAGAAACGGTATGGAGATATACACAAACACACCAAGGCTGAGAAAATACCGCAAGATGATATTGGAGCTTCTTCTTTCAAACCACTGCGGCGAATGTACGACCTGCGATAAAAACGGCAAATGCAAATTGCAGGAGCTTGCCGCAAGATTTGATATCCACAGGGTACGTTTTGACAATCCAAAGTCCAAGCCTTGTATCGATGATTCTTCTGTATCTATAACCAGGGACGCCAACAAGTGTATCCTCTGCGGTGACTGTGTAAGAGTGTGCAACGAAGTACAGAACGTTGGTGCAATAGATTTTGCATTCAGAGGTTCAAAAATGAAGGTAGCCTGCTCATTTGACAAGCCTATAGGCGATTCAAACTGCGTTGGCTGCGGTCAGTGTGCGGCAGTCTGTCCAACAGGCGCTATAATCATAAAGAACGACAGCCACAGGCTTTGGAAAGAGCTTAATCAGGAGGACACTATTGCAGTGGCTCAGGTAGCTCCGGCTGTAAGAGTTGCAGTGGCAAAAGAGTTCGGTTACAACGGTGAGAACGTTATGGGCAAGATAGTTGCAGCACTTAGAAGAATAGGCTTCAACTACATTTTTGACACATCTACAGCCGCAGACCTCACTGTTATGGAGGAGTCAAAGGAGTTTGCAGACAGGCTTGCAAACGGCGGAAAGCTCCCGCTGTTCACATCATGCTGTCCTGCATGGATAAAGTATGCTGAGAACGAGTATCCTGAGATACTGCCTAACATTTCCACTTGCCGCTCACCAATGCAGATGTTTGCTTCCGTAATAAACGAGAAGTTCAAGGGCGAGGGCAAGAAGATACTTTCTGTTGCTGTTATGCCTTGCACTGCCAAAAAGGGCGAAGCCGCAAGAGATGAGTTCAAGGACGAGAACGGCAAACCGTTGGTTGATTTTGTCATCACAACTCAGGAGCTTATCATGATGATAAAAGAAGCCGGTATTGTGTTCAACGAGATAGAGCCGGAAGCTGTTGATATGCCGTTCGGCACTATGACAGGCGCAGGTGTTATCTTCGGTGTAACAGGCGGTGTAACAGAAGCAGTTATCAGACGTGTTTCCACAGACAAGTCACTCGCTTCCCTGAGAAATCTTGCATTCGAGGGCGTAAGAGGCTTCGAGGGCATAAAGGAGCTTGAAGTACCTCTTGGCGACAAGGCTATCAAGGTCTGCGTTGTAAACGGACTTCGCAATGTTGAGGTCATAATGAACAGAATGAAAGCTGGCGAGCATTTCGACCTTATCGAAGTTATGGCTTGTCCAAACGGCTGTATAGGCGGCGCAGGTCAGCCAAAGGCTACTATCGACGAAAAGAAAGAGCGCAGTGTTAATCTTTACAATGCTGACAAGCTTTGCACTTTGAAG
Organism: Ruminococcus sp. AF37-20; assembly: GCF_003460465.1. NCBI lineage: Bacteria > Bacillati > Bacillota > Clostridia > Eubacteriales > Oscillospiraceae > Ruminococcus > Ruminococcus sp. AF37-20. Next base: position 21,613 of record NZ_QTVE01000019.1, read on the forward strand.
CGTTCAGAAGAAAATCCGCTTATGGATAAGCTTTACGAGGGTATCCTCAAGGGCAGAGAGCATGAACTGCTTCATGTAAGCTATGTAAAATAACAAAATAGCATAAATAGCGAAAGGCTGCACGAAATTGTGCAGCCTTTTTTTGTGTCGAAAAACTATAATAAAGGGGCGACCTGAGGTCGCCCCTACATATGAACAGCGTATTTACATAAATTGTAGGGGACGGCGCCCTCGACGTCCCGCTTATTTAGGACGTTGTCAATAAGCTCAAGTTTGTACGAAATGTGCAGCCTTTTTTGTACGGACTATTTTATTATGATATGTCCTCCACCTTGACAGCTCTCTTTTCATTTCTGTAGTTGACTACCTCTCCAAAAGTGCAGTATATAACAGAGAACACAGGAACAGCGATGAACATTCCGAATATGCCGAAGAGGTTTCCGCCTATGGTGATAGCGAAAAGTGTCCATAGCGACGGCAGACCAACCGAGTTTCCTACCACCTTTGGATAGATAAGATTGCCCTCAATAGCCTGAATAATGAACATGAACAACAAAAACAGCACAGCCTGCTTGAAATCCGTCACGCATATAAGCAGGAAGCCCACCACATAGCCAAGAAAAGCTCCCACAATAGGGATAAGTGCAGTGCAGGCAACGAGTATGGCAATAAGCACCGCATTCGGGAAACGGAAGATAGCCATACCAATACCGCAAAGGGAGCCGAGGATAAGGGCTTCCGTGGTCTGACCCACAAGAAAGTTCGCAAAAGTGTCGATAGAGCGACGGCATATACGGCTTATGCGGTCGGTGATACGATTGCTGAGAAAAGCACAGCTTATGCGCTTGCACAGGTCTTTGAGCCGCTCTTTTGCGGCAAGCATATAGACCGCAAAGCAGATTCCCAAGAAGAAGTTCACAAGACCTGAGAAAAGATCTGTCACAAAGCTTACTGTTGAACTGAGTGTGTTCAAGATCACAACGCCGTCTTTCAGCCAGCTTGTAACCTTATCGATAATATCAGCAGTGCTTATATTCATTCTGTCAAGCCACCCTGCTATCTCAGGGGAATTGTTGAGCTTGTTGGAAATATTTGAAATAAGTACAGGAATATCGTCAGAAAGCTGAGAGAAAGTCTTTATGAGCGCAGGGATAATAAGCCAGCACACAAGTGCCACAACGCCTAGGCAAAGCAGAAAGGTCAGCACTATCGAGCATGGTCTTTTCAGCGTTTCCACAGTTTTGGCATATTTCTCTTTTTTAGGCTTCTTAAAAAGCCTTTTTTCAATGCCTGACATTGGCACATTCAGGATAAATGCGATTATACAGCCAAATATAACAGGCTTCAAGACCCCGATCATTACGCCCAGAAGTCTAAAAAATTTATCATAGTTGGTCAATCCCCAAAAAAGCACTACGCCAAGAACCACAAGGGCTGCATTTTCTTTGAATTTTTTTGTAAATTTCATTAGTTTCTCCTTACAAAAACGAGCTGTACAGCCTTTGCCGTACAGCTCTCAAATCGCTTAGAAATTAGTGTTAAGGCTGAGATACTGTCCGCTCTGATAGAGATAGATCAGATATACCACAGACGCATAGATAGTTACAACAAGCACCACCAATGTTGTAAATGCGGCGAGAATGTTCAGTATCGGGATAAACGCCACAACAAGGCACACTGCCATGACAATAAGGCAGGTCTTGTTTACATTCCACACATGGTCGCCCTTGTTTGCAAGGCCGTAGTTCTTCACGTCCCTCAGCAGGTCGCCTGTTGATTTGCAGATATAGTAAAGCACCGCTATGTTCATTACATTGCCAGCAAAACTCAGAACACTTGATATCGCATTATTGTCAATAAATGTGTCAACTATTGAAAAGATAAGATCAGCCACTGTGAAAACAAGAGCTGTCTGATAACCATTATGGTCTTTTGAAGCTTCAAGTATTCCCCATACGTTGAAAATAGTTGCGGCTACGGTACAAGTCATCAAAAGAAGTGCGCCTATCCCAGGTATAAAAGCAAGCGGAACTCCTATAACACCTATGATCTTTGCCAGAAACACCTTTTTGATACCGCTTGCGGCATTTGGATATTTTACCATTTTATTACCCCCTATATTTCGATTTCTTAATCAAGTTCGATATTCATTATCGGCTGTGAAACGTCTGCGCCGGCAGGTACCATTGGAAGAACGTTTATATCCTTGTTGATGATAACGTCCACAAGGCAAGGCTTACCGCATTTGAGTGCCTTTTCAAGCATCGGCTTTATCTCGGATTTCTTTGTTATCCTTATGCCCTCAACGCCAAATGCGTCAGCAAGCTTCATAAGGTCTGTTCCTCTTTCGATATTCGTCTGAGAAAATCTCTTGCCGTAGAAAAGTCTTTGCCACTGTCTTACCATTCCGAGAACGTCGTTTTCGAAAACAAGCTCAACAAGCGGTATCTTATGCTTTGCAAGTGAAGAAAGCTCGTTGCAGTTCATGAAGAAGCTTCCGTCGCCTGCGATGTTTACTACTGTTCTGTCAGGGTTGCCCACCTTTGCGCCCATTCCTGCGCCAAAGCCGTAGCCCATTGTACCAAGTCCGCCGCTTGAAGCAAAGCTTCTTGGACACTTGAAGTTATAATACTGTGCAGCCCACATCTGGTGCTGACCGACTTCTGTGGCGATGATAGCCTTGCCGTCTGTAAGTCTGTCAAGCTCCTCGATAACGTCCTGCGGAAGCACCTCGTCCTCGCTCTCGATAGGCACCATTCTCAGTGCATACTGCTTTTTCCAATCCATAACAGTATTCATCCAAGCCTCGTGCTTCATATCAGGAAGCAGCTCGCAAAGCTTTGCAAGGATATACTTAACGTCTCCAGTAACATGGCTGTAAACGTCGATATTCTTGCCTATCTCGGCAGGGTCTATATCAATATGTATGATCTTCTTATCCTTTGCAAATGTCTTAGCGTTGCAAAGAACTCTGTCGGAAAATCTTGATCCAAGAACTATCATAAGGTCACATTCGCTGAGCGTCATAGCGGCTGTCTTTGTGCCGTGCATACCAAGCATACCGATATAGCAGTCCTTAGTATTGTCAAGTGCGCACTGACCCATAAGTGACAATGAAACAGGTGCGTCCACTTTTCTTACGAACTCAGCCATTTCTTCTGTTGCGTCAGCAGAAACAACTCCGCCGCCTGCGTAGATAAAAGGCTTCTCAGCATTCTTTATAAGCTCTGCCGCAGCAGCTATCTCCTCGTTTATGCCCTCAGGATTATGATTTACTACCTTCTTAGGCTCTTTCTTCTCATAGACCACAAGTGCGCCTGTGATATCCTTTGGTATATCTATAAGAACAGGACCCTTTCTGCCCTCGTTTGCAATATAGAAAGCTTCTCTGATAATATCAGCAAGCTCCGCAGGATCTTTCACAATGTAGTTATGCTTTGTGATAGGCATTGTTATCCCGCAGATATCTACCTCCTGAAAAGAGTCAAGACCAAGCAGATCTCTTGTTACGTTTCCTGTGATAGCCACCATAGGGATAGAATCCATATAAGCTGTGGCGATACCTGTTACAAGGTTCGTAGCACCCGGACCTGAAGTTGCGATAACAACGCCCGTTCTGCCTGTTGTTCTTGAATATCCGTCAGCCGCATGGCAGGCAGCCTGCTCATGGGCGGTGATAACATGGTGTATCTTATCAGAATATTTATACAGCGAGTCATATATGTTTAGAACTGCTCCGCCCGGATAGCCGAACACTGTATCGACGCCCTGCTCCAGCAAACATTCAATTATAACGTCTGAGCCACGTAACTCTTTCAACATTTTTTATTTCCTCCAAATTACAAAATACATCTAAAATCATAAAAATATATCAATATATGATTATACTATATCTGCTTTAAAAAGTCAATACTTTCATTCATTTGGCTCATAAGCTCGTCCACCGTATCAGAGAAAAGCGTTGACTGCTCGTCAGGCTTCTTTTCCTCTACAGCTTCCGCCTTTTCAGGCTTCTGACTTTCAAGCATATCCTGCACGCTCACTGTCTTTTCCACAGCCTTTTTTGCTGTGAGCGTTTTAAGCTCATGATCGTCAAGATAAGGCTTTATGCCCACAACGGAAACATTGTCAGTTCCGCCGTTTGTGAGGGCAAGCTCCATTATAGCGCCAAGCTTTTCAGACACAGAAAGGTCAAGACCAAGCCCCACCACCATTTCTTCCTCAGAAACGTAATCCGACACGCCGTCTGACACTATGATTATCATATCGTCAGGTTCTTTGCCAAAATCAGCCACCAACGGTGTTTGTGCCACATCGGGTTCATTGAGAGTGCTGCCGATAGAAGATATTATGGCATTCTGATACTGTGGCTCAAGCTCTGACACATCTTCTATCCTGCCATGCTCATACATATATCGTGCATAGGATTGGTCAACAGATATCTGTCTGATAGTGCCGTTCACATAGCGGTACATTCTGCTGTCGCCAACGTTTATGCACATTGCTCTGCTTTCCTCGTCCACCGCAAGGCAACACAGGGTGGTCTGCATATTTGCAGCGTTTTCAGCCCTTACGCCCTGCTTTTTTATTTTGTTGTGAACATCGATAAGCGTTCTTTTCATATCCACCCCTGAATTATATTCAAGAATGGAAAGATGCCTTAAACAAAGCTCCGAGGCGACCTCTCCTGCATTTTCTCCACCAACGCCGTCGCAAACGGCTGCAATAAAAGGAGCAGCGACAGTTGATTCATAGCTGCCGCTGTTGATGACCTCGTGGTCTATTAAAATGCAGTCCTCATTCTGTTCACGGTAATTTCCCTTGTCTGTTATTCCGAAAATATAATAATACATTTATTATCACCGTCTGAAAACTGGTATCGTGCTGTTATATCATATCTGCAACAAGACTGCCCATTTCCTTACAGCCAACGAGCTTCATGCCCTCTGACATGATATCCCCTGTTCTGTAGCCTGCCTCAAGCACCTTCTTGACAGCATTGTCGATAGCGTCTGCTTCCTTATCCATATCGAAAGAGAATCTCAGGAGCATTGAAGCTGAAAGGATAGTAGCGATAGGGTTAGCCTTATCCTGTCCTGCAATATCAGGTGCAGAGCCGTGGCTAGGCTCATACATACCGAACTTTGTGTCGTTCAGTGAAGCGGAAGCCAGCATACCAAGTGAGCCTGATATCATAGCGGCTTCGTCTGAAAGGATATCACCGAACATATTCTCTGTAAGGATAACGTCAAACTGCTTAGGATCTCTTACAAGCTGCATTGCGCAGTTGTCAACGAGCATATGCTCAAGCTCGACCTCAGGATAATCCTTAGCTACCTCGTTTACTACCTTTCTCCAAAGTCTTGAAGAATCAAGAACGTTAGCCTTATCAACGCTTGTAACTTTCTTTCTTCTCTTCATGGCGATGTCAAAGCCACGGATAGCAATTCTTCTTATCTCGTTCTCGTTATATGTAAGAGTATCAACGGCAGTTTCAACGCCGTCAACGTTCTCTGTCTTTCTCGCACCAAAATACAGACCGCCTGTAAGCTCTCTCATTATCATCATGTCAAAGCCGTCGCCGATTATATCGTCCTTAAGTGGGCAAGCTTCTCTAAGCTCAGGATAAAGATTTGCAGGACGCAGGTTAGCGAACAGACCAAGCTCTTTTCTTATTTTCAGGAGTCCGGCTTCAGGTCTGAGGTTCGGAGCAAGCTTATACCATGGTGAAGTGGAAGTATTTCCGCCAATAGAGCCAAGCAGAACTGCGTCTGAGTTCTTTGCTATCTCGACAGCCTCGTCTGTAAGCGGAACGCCATATTTATCTATAGAACAGCCGCCCATAAGGATATCAGTATAAACAAACTTATGACCGAACTTTTCAGCAACCTTGTCGAGGACCTTCTGTGCTTCTGTTACTATTTCAGGGCCTATCCCGTCGCCCTTTATAACTGTTATTTTCTTTTCCATGTTATTTTTCCTCCTCAGAATTTAAAGTCGAAACGCTTATCTCGCAGGAATAGCTCTGCTTTTCGGCTGTCATGAACAAAATGCCTGTATAGACCGAACACTCGCCGTCAATAAGCTTCTTTTTGCAATAATCGTCAGCAGCCATGCCTTTGAGCTGATACTGCATATAAGTGTCCGCCGTATCAGTGCCGTCAAAGTTCACCTGACTATAGTCTATCTCCTCGCCGTCCATATAATATGACCAGTAGTAAGACAAACCGTCAGAGCCTTTGATCTTTATGCTGTTGGGTGAAACAGTGCTGTCTATGCTTGCTTCGTCTATATTCGCCCAAAGTCCGTTGAAAGTGGAGAATCCAGCACCATTTATCTCAGGCTTATTGCAGGCAAAGGTCTTTGTTGTAACGCCTTTTTTATCGGTCTTTTCGTCCTTTTCCACAAGCACTATACTGCTGTTTGAAGCAGTTCCCCTTGCAAAACTTCCGCCAAGCTTTCTGTTTATCTCTGCAGAGCTTAGGGTCAGGTCTATCTTGCTGCCGTCCACCATTACCATAAAAGGCAGAAAATCCTTGCTGCTGTATTCAAATTTACCACTGCTCTCCTCTTTTTTCGAGCAGCCTGCGCTGCACACCAGCATTACCCCTGCTGCAAGTGCCGCAAATAGCTTTTTAGCTTTCACAGCTTCACCCCTTCATAGAAACAGTTCAAGGGCGACCCCTTTTGAGAGATCCCCCTTAAAGCTTCAAAATATCTTATTTAAGTGAGTTAAGAAGACCATTGCTGTTGATGATATTGATAAGAAACTCAGGGAATGACTGACCCTGATAAGTCTCATTCTTGGTCTTGTTTGTGATAACGCCACTGTCGAAATCTATCTCCACCTCGTCACCGTTATCTATCTTCTCAGCAGCTTCCTCGCACTCGATGATAGGAAGTCCGATATTTATAGCGTTTCTGTAGAATATTCTTGCGAATGTCTTTGCTATAACACAGGATATTCCGCTCGCCTTGATAGCAGCAGGCGCATGCTCTCTTGATGAACCGCAGCCGAAATTGCTCTTTGCTACCATTATATCGCCCTTCTGAACGTTCTTTGCAAAGTCAACGTCAATATCCTCCATGCAATGCTGTGCAAGCTCCTGCATATCAGGTGTGTTGAGGTATCTTGCAGGGATAATAACGTCTGTGTCTACGTTATCCCCGTATTTATGTACTTTTCCGCAAGCTTTCATTATGAAAACCCCTTTCGTCAAACTTTATCAGCCCTGCTTGAACTCTGACGAATGGAATATATTTTCTCCTATCGCCTGTTTTCTAAGCTCTTCATATATCTTTTCAAGATACGGGCCGTCTATAGTATCCTTGTTTCTTGTAATAAAATAGCAGATCTTTACCTTGTGGAACATTCCCTCTTTAACGAGAGCATACACAGGTGTACCCCCGATATTGGAGGTATAAAAGGTATTGAAGCCCTTCTTGTCAATAAGAGCCTGCGTCATTTCCACGGTAAATGTATTTTTGTCATGGAGTTCCTGAATGATCTCGTCAGCCTTCTCCTCACGCTGATAGTCATTTAGTGAAGTTCCGTACTTCTTTGTAACAATACTAAGAAGTATATCGGAGAATATTTCCCTAAGATAATTTTTCATCTGTTCTCGCTCCCAAGTCGTATATGCAGTCATGCCGCATATCAATTATTCCCCCAACGCAAGATCTGTCAGCTGATTTTCTCCCCGAATATCACATAACTTCCGACGGCTGTGAGATCTTGCCTGTCACAGCTGAAGCGGCGGCAACGTAAGGTGAAGCCAGATAAACCTCTGATTCTGGGTGACCCATACGTCCCACGAAATTTCTGTTTGTTGTTGCAACGGCTCTTTCGCCCTTTGCAAGAATACCCATATGTCCGCCAAGACATGGACCGCAGGTAGGTGTAGAAACCGCACAGCCTGCATTTATGAATATCTCCAGCAGACCCTCTTTCATGGCCTGCATATATACCTTCTGTGTGGCAGGGATAACGATACATCTAACGTTCTTTGCCACCTTTTTGCCGTCAAGTATCTCAGCGGCACATCTCAGATCCTCTATCCTGCCGTTCGTACATGAACCGATGACCACCTGATCTATCTTGACCTCCGGGATATCGTCAAATGTTCTTGCGTTCTCAGGCAGATGAGGGAAAGCGACTGTAGGCTTTATCTGGCTGAGGTCAATAGTGTATTCAGCCTCATACTCAGCGTCATCGTCAGCCTTGTATATCTTATACTCTCTGTCTACCTTATCCTTGATGTAATCAAGTGTAACATCGTCAACTGCAAATATGCCGTTCTTTGCACCTGCTTCGATAGCCATGTTAGCCATGCAAAGCCTGTCCTCCATGGAAAGGTTTTTCAGACCCTCGCCTGAAAATTCCATAGACTTGTAAAGCGCGCCGTCAACGCCTATCATGCCGATTATATGAAGTATAACGTCCTTAGCGGCACTATACTTTGGAAGCTTGCCTACGATATTGAACTTGATAGCGGCAGGGACTTTGAACCAAGTCTTTCCCTTTGCCATGCCTGCGCACATATCTGTTGAACCGATACCTGTTGAGAATGCGCCAAGTGCGCCATATGTACAAGTATGTGAGTCAGCACCGATAACGCAGTCGCCTGGAGCGACAAGTCCTTTTTCAGGAAGCAGAGCGTGCTCAATGCCCATATCGCCAACGTCGAAATAATTCTTTATGTCATACTTTGAAGCAAAATCACGGCAGGTCTTGCACTGTGTAGCGGATTTGATATCCTTATTAGGTGCAAAGTGATCCATGACCATTGTGACCTTATTCTTATCGAAAACATCTGTAAAGCCCGCTTTATTGAACTCGTTGATAGCCACAGGGGACGTAACGTCGTTGCCGAGAACCAGGTCAAGGTTTGCCATTATAAGCTGACCTGCCTTGACTTCGTCAAGACCTGCGTGGGCTGCCAGAATTTTCTGAGTCATTGTCATACCCATTTAATATTACTCCTTACTATCAGATCTCAGAGTTTACCAAGATCCTTTATTTTTTATACCCATTTATTATACCACTATTTTGATGTTAATGCAAATACATATTTATTATATATCTATGAATAATATTTATACTAAACGTTTGAGATAGGAACATATCTCTTTTACTTTTACATATAAATTGCGAAAATTTTAATCAAATTTTATACAATAGCACTAAACATTAACTGAAATATCCTTCACAACATCACAAAATACGAACATTCACGGGAAAATACCGTCAGCCCTCTTGACTTCATTTGCATGGCATAACTGTTCTCTTACTGCGAAAAATAATATTACAAAGAAAAAAGGAGGAAACAGCAATGAAGATGAAGTCAATGATAACAGGCGTTTCAATGGCGATAGCCGCAGGAACAGTGGCTTATGCAGTCACAGAGGCGACATCAAGCGAAAAGAAAATGCTCAAAAGCCGCACAGGACGTGCTATCAGAGCTATCGGTGACGTAATGGACGGCATTTCAATGATGATGAAATAGTCCTCATGCAGGAGCGTACCATGGTGGTAACGCTCCTGTTTTTTTTTGCATTTTTAACTCTGACTTATCTTTTTCAGCAGCATAAGAGCGTCGATAACATCGACCTTTCCATCACCGTTCATATCCGCACGCTTTAGCTGAGCGGAATCAAGCTGCGTCTTGCCTGCATTGTAACGCAGCATGAGCAAAGCGTCCACAACTGTCAGATACTTGTCACCATTCACATCTCCCTGCTGCAGGGTCTGTGAAGCGGCTTTTCTTGTTATTTTTATTGTGTACGTCCGTTTTACACCGCTTGCCGCCGTGCAGGTGACCTTGACAGTGTTTTCGCCGGTTTTAAGGCTCACCTTGCCGTTTCCAGACACCTTTGCGCTTTTGCCAAGAGGGTTTGCGTTCACAGTAACAGAAGAAACCTCCGCATTGACTTTGGCAGTATAGCTTGCGGTGAACTTATCGAATTTTGGTGAAATGCTCGTGCCTGAAACGCTGAGAGATTTAAGATAATTGTTGTTATCTCCACTGCTTGTAGGCTTTGGGCAAAGTTTATCAGGCATATTGTTGTAAACAGGTATCTTGAACTCCATTGCGCTGTTCAAAATATCCTGAGAATAGGCGTTTTTTAGGCTTATTGCTTCATTCGCCTGACCGAAAACGCAGGTCATATACTGGTGGTAATAAAGCCCGTTTCCGCCGTCTACCATATCAAATTTTTGCAGATAAAGGGTATCCTGACCCTTTGTTATGTAGCCTGTGCCTAAGAATATCGAGCCGCCCACTATGGACTTGTATTGATTTGTCCAAGGAAGAAGATAGGTCGGATTAGTAGTTTTTGCATACTTACAGCCCATTTCTGCGGCTGTCATGGTGGAGGTCGCATAAGCCTGAATGTCAAAGAAGTTGAAATAATTCTCATAGCCTTTCACAGTACCAAGGGATTGCGGCGCACCATTTACGCCCTGCTCGTTCCTGCACCTTGAAGCAAGGTGATAAGGTGAAACGCCCGATTTCTTTGCAGCGTCCATAAAGGTCTGCGAATATGTATACTTTTTCTTTGTGTCAGGACAAGTGTAGCTTCCGCTCATAAAAGTGTCTGCAAGAATAGTTTTTACACCACTTTCCGTCTGATACGAGGGATCATATGACTGATTTTCAAACATGAAAATGTATGTATCGTTGAGAAAATTTCTCGGATCCATATAATACATTATTATCTCTTTTGAAGCCGCTACCCATGAGCCGTCAAGCCCATACCAATAACCGCCGTTAAAATCATATGCACCCTTTTCCATGGACTTCCATGAAGCCAGTGCCGACGAGTGGACAAGGTTTCTGCCCACAACACATTCTTCCTTTAACGCAGTGTTCCAATCCACGCCAAGCTTCTGAGCGGTAAATATCCACTTAGGGTGCTGTTCATGGAGCGTTCGCAGATATGGCTTATAGCTTTCAGGAAAGCCCTGCTTTGTCATATAGCTCTCAAAATCAGCGTCAGAACTGCCCTGCGAGCCGCTTGATGTTAGCTGAACATATGCCGCAGAAACATAGCCCGTCACATTGCCGCACGATATCCTATACCATTTCGCACCGCTTGAGTCGGTGGTTTCGGAAAGTATAGTCAGGCTGTCGCCATAGTTTACTGTGCCTGTTTTAGAATAGCCTGTGCCTGCACCGCTGCGAACGTTCAGAACGTCTGCCGTACAGCTTCCCGTCATTTTTGCCGCTGAAGCCGTCAAACATGAAGCCGCCATTGACGCTGCAATAGCAAATGACAGGATATATGAAATCATCTTTTTTATCAACTCGTTCACCTCAGAAGATATAGGCAATACCGCAACAAGGCACGCCTATGTATAAGTCCTTATTTTTACACACATTGGTTTGTACATTTTTCTGTATCAAGTACAAAACTTCACCCTCATTATAGTACATTTCTCAGGCCTTTGTCAACAGTCTTTTTGATTCATAAAAAATTTACATTTAGTAAAATGCAGCTTTCTCTTAAAAGTTACAGATTTATTACAGCCTATTTAGTGGCTTTGCTGTTGATCGGTACATACATATTGTGACGCAAAAGCTATCATTATAAATATATCCAAAAAAATATGCTTATTTTCGCTGTTTTGACTATTGACGTGTTACTTTATATTGTGATATAATCCTATTACGACAAAGGTAACAGAACTTGTAATATTTTATAATGAAATATTACAAATTAAAGACAAAACAATAGTAAACAAAATTAATCAAGAGCAAAATACTGACAGAAAAACACGATTTTGCAACGGAGGTATCAAATGAAAAAACTGAAAATAAACAAGATGGCGCTGTCGGTGGCAACAGCGTTTCTTATGCTCACGAGCATTGTTTCCACAGTGGCTAGTGCATCGGGCGGAAACGAGATAAAGCTCACAAGCGACAAGAACTTTGCAAAGGCAGGCGACAGCATAAACATAAAAGCAAGCCTTGAGCCTGATAAAACAGGCGTTGCAGGCTTCACTATAGACCTGCATTATGACCCGTCAAAGGTAACAGTATATGTGCCGACCGATGAGGAGAGCGAGAGTACATACAATGTGGGAAGCAAATTTTCCGTTATAACCAACTATGTTGCTTCATCAGGCACTATAAAAATAGTCGGTGCAAACCTCACGGGTTCTAACATAAAGGACAGCACAGACCTTGCCCTTGCGACTTTCAAGGTAAAGGACGGCGTAACAGGCAAGATAAACTATTGGGTAGAGGTTGAAACGATGGTGGCGGAAGCTGACGGTGGATACAAGTCAGTTTCATACTCAGCACCTACAGAGGGTTCACCGCTCACTGTCAGTGCAGGGGAGGAGATCACAACAACTCCTGCAACGACCACTACGACTGCTTCATCTAAGGCTGAAGCTACTACAACTACATCAAAGTCGACCACAACTACAACGACGACTACAGCAAAGACTACGACCAAGTCCGAAGCGACTACCACAACTACGGCTAAGTCTGAGAAAGTTACAACAACTACAACAAAGCCTGCTGAAACCACCACAACGACTACAACAGCAAAGAGCGAAACTCAGACCACTACAACCGCAACATCTGCACAGCCTGAGTCCGAACCGCTTTTCACACACAAGCAGGGTGACGCTGACTTCAACAGCGAAACTTCCCTTCAGTTCGGCTTCAAGCTTTCCGACTACATAACAGACTATTCACAGCATTACAATGTAAAGGTCAACGTAAAGTCATCAGGCAACGCAAGCGGTGCAGTCGGTGCGTTGGTTGACGGAAGCTGGTCTGCACAGAGCACGAAGCTCACAGGCGGCGAGGAAGCACAGTGGATATACTCAGATCTTGACCCTTCAAGAACAAGTGACGAGGTTTTCGTACAGCTTTATTACTTAAAGGCAAATGCAGATTTTCAGATAGCTTCCGTGGAAGTAACACCTGTCAAGGAAGCAGTTGACACATCAGCCGTTACAAAGGTCACAGCGGCAGAACCAAAGCCTGCTGACGATACAACGACCACAACTACTACAACAGCAAGCACAGAGCCAAAGGCTGACGAAAACACACAGCCTGAAAGCACCACCACGACAGCAGCCAGACAGCCTGAAAATGTCGGTGCGGCTGTTACTACAGTAAGAGAGGGCGACAGTTCGCAGGAGCTTACAGAATCACAGGCAACAGAAAAGATACAGCAGATAGTTGACGAGGCCTCATCGCAGGCTGACAGCTCAAAAGTAAATCCGTCAACAGGCGTTGAAATGACAAAGAACATTCTTACTGTCATTGCCGCAGGATATGTTATTTTTGCGATATTTGCAGTTATCTTCAACAGATTTGCCGCAAAGGACGAAGAATAATAACCGAATATATTTCTTTTGGCTATAAAAACGGACGTTTCCATCGGAAGCGTCCGTTTTTTCGTCAGAAACACCAAGGGGATAGTGTGATCCTGCATTTTATTGATCTTCTATAACAGGCGGAATGAAATTCTCTAAGGCGCTGAGAAGCTTCGGGTGTCGTATAACAAAATGTATAGCAGGCGCGTTTCCCTTTGATATCATCGCCCACTGACCTTCATGGATTAGTATTTGCAAATTGCAGAAGGTCTGCCGCTTAGCATATTTAAGGCTATAGTTTTCATGTGTCTGTGCATAGCTTTCTGTGCTTTTTAAATGTGCAGAATAATCATCATAGCTGTAAAGAACATCACTGGCACAGAATACACCCGACAGGTCAAGGGCATGGGGACGTGTTTCAAATTCCTCTCGGGAAAGACAGCATATCTCGTCCTCTATGGTCATGGTTTCCAGTATGCTCTCAACTCGCTTTTTACGCTCGCTGACATAAGCTTTTATATCTCTGCCCCGGCGGTCGTCAATGCCGTTTCTGTCAAGTATACTATTGAGCAGGTCATTATCCATAGTATAAACAGGCAGAGCAGATAAAATACTCCTGCGCCCGCCACGTCTGTGAGAGTCGGCAGTGAGAAAATCGCTGAAATCTTTTTCCCTGTCACTTCGGTATATCTCCATAAGCGGGCAGGCGTTTGAAAGCAGATCATTGGCACGTTTACGATAATATCCAAGCTCCTTTTTGGACTTGGTCAGATAATATCTGCCATCGCTGTGAAAGCCTGCCACGGCTTCCCCTGAAAGAGCCGCCGCACCTGATACCTTCAGCAAATGCAAAAAAGCATTATTCTGTACGTTTTTCAAATAGTAAGGCGCTATCTGCCCCGTCATATACATCGGTATCCAGCTTTCAAGACCAAGCATCATATCATCTAAGGAGCGGTCAAGATCATGTATCTGACAAAGGTGCAGACCCTTTTTAAGCATCAGAGCCATACCGAACATCCACTTCTTCGGAAATTCGGGATCATCAGCCATTTCCTTCATAGGCATATCACTGTACATTATCACAGGCTCATTAGAACGTGACAAGACTGTGGCTTTCAGAAAATCAAGCTCACTTTCCATCATTTCCTTGATGCCAAAATAATTTTTTGACACAGGAAGCTGAAAAGGCAATGCAGGTACTTTCATTTCATCAAAACGTATCGCCTTTATGTATTCGTTCAGGTCAAACTCATCAAGCTTATCAAGAAACTTTTCAATTCCACCGCTTTTTATCTCTCTGCTCTGTCCGGCATGATCGCTGAACAGCCATTTGCATATCACTTCATAACGCTGTGACACATCCTCTATATCACTTTCATTACAGCCCACAAGCTGTGCGACCGCTGATATCTCTGTGGGGGTTCTAAGCTCCCTTGCAGTAAAGCCTGCTATTGCGGCGACAAAGCGTTCAGGGTCGGCAGGCTTTCTTGTGCCGTTGCGTATACGGAAAACGGTGGAAACATCATAATTTATCTCCTTGCACATACGCTTAATGTTTATATCAAGGGCTGAGATAAGGGTATTGAAATTTTGCCGCATAGACTCTCTGTCGGCAGGTATGACATCTTCACAGTCAAGAAAGGCTCTTTTTATGTTCTCCCTTGTCATATCGCCATAGCCTTTTTCCCTTGCCACAGCCTCAAGAGCGTTGCAAAGCCCGTCAAACGCCACAGTGTCTATCTCAGGTATTCTCTCTCCGCTTCTGTATCTGCTAAATGTTGAGGGAGATATCCCTGACAACTCACAAAGCTCCTTTGCCGTGCAGGAAAGCTGTTCTATATACTTACCAAGCTGTTCGCAAAACTTCATTTTAACGATCCCTCCCGCTGTCATATGGTATTACGTTAATTATATATCATATTTATCAAAAAAGGAAGTCCCCCACGATATATAATTTCAGAATTGGCATATGACTATTATGAAATAAATCACAAATTTATTCATAGATTTGTTATAATGTGATAAAGGATATCACATTAGGGAAAATACAATGTAATGGAGGTGTGCTTATAGGATAATAACGAACATGAGAAAAAATATAATATCAAAAGGAGATGTATATTATGAAAAAAACAACCACAAAACTGCTGACAGCCTTGCTTACGCTGTGTATAGTGCTGACACTGATGCCGATGACAGCGTTTGCAGATCCTGGAACGTATGCTGTTGAATTTTACCCCGGAGATCATGGGAGCATGACCAAAAACGACCAGATCCCGTTTGTATATTATGGCATTGACGATGATGTTAACAAGCCATACTACTACAAGCTGAATGTATCCGAAACAGAAACTCTAAGCTTTGCCGGCAGCATCATTAATGTTTTGTCACCAAATCCAGGCTATGAGTTTTCCTACTGGACAGCCGATACTGCCGTCTACCAGATCGGCGGTGATACTGCCATTCCCGCTGGCACTGCTCTTTCCTCTGATCAAATACAGAACAAAATTACCGTGAAAAGTGATGTGACGTTCACAGCTCACTTTAAGCAGATATCTGAATATCCTGACGAATCAGAGATCACCAATGCCACCATTGAAGATGTTAGGTTTAATTATGGGGCTGGCGATACAACTGAGACATCGGCTTTTGTAACACCAGTAGACTACGAGAAATATGATGTGGCTTATGAATGCTGGCAGCAATTTGAAAACAATGAACCTGTTGCCGCATGGTATTCTGACAATGGTTCGCACGGCTCTTTGCCAACCTTCACAAAATTTGAAGGCGGCAAAAAATATGTGTATTCCCTTATGCTTAAACCAAAAGACGGATATTCCTTCAGCAGCGAAACTATAGTTACTGTAAACGGGCAGAAAGTGTCCGCACATTTCGTCGATGGCTTCATGTATGTCCCGGCTGTTAAAACGATCACTGCATCTACGGTGACAGTCATCGACGTGGTGGAGATCAACGACGCCACCGTCAGCTTCAAGAACGGCGACAAACCCGTATTCACCGGCGATGTACCCGACGGCAAATACTACTACCGAGCTGAATGGTGGGAACTGGACAGCAAGACCGGTGCGATTTCTGCGGATTTCTTCAGCGGTGCTTATGAAAATAAGATCACCACTTTTGAAGCCGGAAAGACCTATCATTACGGTGTGTATGTGGTATCTGAAGGATTTGTTGAAAGTGAAAATACCTCTTATGTATTCGGACCCAACACCAAGCTTAAGATAAACGGCGAATTTGTAAATTACAAACGCTATGAAAATGATACGAGCGACGGCTCTGACGGCACCATGTGGGTCATCACCGACCTTACTATGAAGCCAAAGGCAAATGATACAAGCTCTGACGGTAGCGATACAAACTCAGACAGCAAAGACACAAGTTCAAATAACAGTGGCACAAGCACAAACAGCAACTCAAATACTGACAGCAAGACCCCTGCCAAGAACAACGCAGGAAGCACAAATCCTAACACAGGCAATAATGTTGGCGGCATACTGCTTACATTCGTTATAGCCGGAAGCGGACTTGTATTTGCAGGCAGAAGATCACGCAAAAACAAATAACAACATGAGCTGACAAAAAGACGGGCGTTTCAAAGCGAAACGTCCGTCTTTTTATATCCATATCAAATTTACTTATTCTGCGCCTTAAAGATAACGCCCGTCACCTTTGGACCTGCGTTTATTGCAATTGCCGCACCTATTTGGAAACACTCCACAGGTGGATAGCCCACCTTCTTCGTCATAGCCTGTGCCATTTCGTCCCTGACACTCTCGTCATTGCCGTAAACGATGCAGTAAGGTGTCTGCGGTATCATTTCCTTTACAGTCAGGTCAAGTATCTTTGGCACAATAGCCTTGTCGCCTCTTACCTTTGTTTCTGTAACGATAGCATGGTCATGTATCCTCATGATAGGTCTAAGACCCATTACCTCGCCCACAAAAGCAGCCGCAGACGGAATCCTTCCTGACTTCTTTGCATATTTGAGTGTATATGGTGCAAAGAAAATAACGCAGTTCTTTATCCAATCCTCCATAAATGCCACGATATCAGCCGCAGGAACGTCCTTTGCGGCTTTCATTGCGCCCTGAACTACTGCATAACCATACGCTCCAGTGTAGCTCTCGCCGTCTATATTGTATATAGTGAACTTGCCCTTTGCCTCAGGGTGAGCGGAATAAAACTCCTCTGCCGCCATAACAGCGTTGTTGTATGTTGCCGAGCCTTTTGAGTTTATGGTAGTGTTTATAACATCAGTATAGCCCTCGCTGTAGAGCTTCTCAAAAGTTTCCTGATATTCAAAGGCTGTTATCTGCGATGTAACAGGTATGCCGTCAAAATCGTCAAGCATTTTGTAGAATTTCTCGTTGTCGAAATCTACCCTTGATGTGTAGCTGTCATCGCCCATTGCCACCTTGAAATTCATTATCTGGATGTCCAGCTTCTTTTCAAGCTCCTCAGTGATATCGCTTGCTGAGTCGGTAAGAAATTTTATTTTTGCCATAAATTCATCCTCCGTTTTTTATTTATTCGTCCCATGTATATTGCGTCAGTTTGCCCTCTCTGCCAAGGTCGGGATAATCCCACTGTCTTAACACCTCATAGCAGGCTATCGCCACTGAGTTTGACAGATTAAGGCTTCTGAGCGTTTTCCTCATTGGTATCCGCACACAGCTTTGAGGATTTTCATAAAGCAGTTTCTCTGGCAGCCCCTTGTCCTCTCTGCCGAAAATTATATACACTTCCCTATCCTGCGGATAATCCACATCTGAGTGTACCATTCTGCCCTTTGTGGTAAAGAAATAGAACTCGCCGCTGTTATTAGAAAAAAAGTCATCAATATTATCATACTCGTATATTTCAAGCTTATCCCAGTAATCAAGCCCTGCACGCTTTAGCTTTTTGTCGCTTATCTCAAAGCCGTAAGGCTTCACAAGATGCAGTGCCGCACCTGTCACTGCACAAGTCCTTGAAATATTGCCTGTATTCTGCGGTATCTGCGGCTCTACAAGCACGATATTAAGTCTGTTCATTTTCGGTAACACTTCCAGATATCACAAATTTGTATAGTCCCTAAGCTCCTGATAGCTTGTGAGCCAAGGAAGCTGACCCTCCAGCATAAGACCGTCTGTCCATGGGGTCTGGTAGCTGTATGTAGTCTTGACAGTAAGCTCTGTGAACGCTGTGGCTCTGTTCATTGCAATAGGCAGGCTGTCACCCTTGAGAAGTCCTCCAATAAGAACACTTGTGAACATATCTCCCGTTCCTGAATAGTGTGCAGGAACATAATCGTTCTTTATTTTCCAAAAGCTGTTGTTTTCCTTATCGTAGCCCACAGTTGACATTCCGCCGTCTGCAAGATTTACGCTTGTGATAACAACGATCTTTGCGCCCTGCTTTGAAAGCCTTACAAGCCATGATTTTATCTCAGAGCTGCGCATTGAAGCCGTAGGATATTCCTCGCCAAGAAGTATAGCCGCCTCTGTGAGGTTAGGCGTGATGATATCCGCCACCTTTACAAGCTCGACCATACGGCTGCAAAGCTCCTTTGTGTAGGTCTTATATGCCTTTCCACCATCCCCCATAACGGGGTCTACGACCTTCAGTGCATCAGGAAAAGCCTCGAAAAACTCAAGGCAGTGATCTATCTGCTCGCTTGAAGCCAGAAACCCGCTGTACACACAGTCAAATTTCATATCCATTTTTTTATAATGTTCCAATGCAGGCTTCATAAAGTCTGTAAGATCTCTCATAACAAACTCGCTGTAGCCAGTGTGTGCCGAAAGCACAGCCGTAGGCACAGGACACACCTGAATACCCATAGCGGAAAGCACAGGTATCACCACTGTTAGCGAACACCTGCCAAGACCTGATATATCCTGAATGGAAGCAACCTTTTTACAACCCTGCATAATAAAACCCTCTTAAAAAATACTCATAAACATTATTATAACATATCCATCAGGATTTTTCAATAGCCCATGGCTTGTCGGCAATAGTTTTTTGTAGTGCTACAATAGATATTGGACAAAAGTTCAGAAAAAAGAAAAG
>NZ_QTVE01000002.1:0-206941 GCF_003460465.1 Ruminococcus sp. AF37-20
GTATATTTCTATTATACCACATTGTCTAACAAAAGGGGAGCATTTCATTCGCTTTAATTGATATGATTAATTTACATCTCCGAGCTTGTGTCTGCACTGTCGACCGCACTCTCAGAAACCTCAGAACTATCCGCACTGCCTGCAAAAGCATTGCTGTTTTTATTTTCTCCGTAGGTAGACATATACACCTTTGTGAATTGTATGTCCTCCCTAGGCTTCAGCGTCTCAGAGTCAGCCACATCAGTACCGCATATCTCGTCATAAATATCCAAGCCATCATATACCTGACCGAAAACAGTATACTGCTGAGAGAAATTCAGCACACCGCCATATTTCTCAAAAGCATCGGTGATATCCTCAGGGATATTGTTGCTGTCTGCAAGCTTGCTGTCAAGCTCCGCCTGCTCCTCCTCGGTAAGGTCATAGTTATCAACAAAAAGAAGATAGCTGTTTGAAACCTTCTTCTTGCTGAACAAGTGACCTTGCTCCTGCGTGTATGCACAAAGCGCACCTTTCAAAGGCCACAGGTTTTTTGAATACTCCGCCTCGATGGTGGTGGTGTCAGTGTCAGAAGTTGTCTGACCGTCAGCCTGCTTCGTTCCGCCTATGAAATACACACCGTCCTGCACCATGCTCACATAAGTGCCGTCATAATAGCCATTTTCCACAAGTCCAGTGAAAAACTTGCAATAGTTAGGTGCTTCATCAGGGAAAAGCACAGCCTTGAAAGTTCCCTTGTTTGTTTCAAAAACCACCACAGGGCTGTCATCGGCAGGTTCGTCCATCTGTATCACCTTTGCATCAGTATAGTCTATATCGTTCTTGCTGCTGCCGGTGCAGGCATAAAAGAGAACAAAGATTATAACAAAGCAAATTGCTATAAGTGAAAACTGAAAATACGTCTGAAACTGTTTTCTGCGGTATGGACCCAGATCCTGTTTATTTTTGCTCATTTAAAGCTCCTTTACTTTTTCTTTATCTTTGTGCCCTGTCTTGTTTCCTCAACGATATAGCCAAGCTCGCCTATCTTATCTCTCAGCTCGTCAGCCTTAGCAAAGTCTTTTGCCTTTCTTGCAGCCTTACGCTCCTCAACAAGCACCTTGACCTCCTCAGGGATATCCTCTTCACCGTCAGCACTGAGCTTCTTTGCAGCTTCTGTCAGACCAAGTGAAAGCACCTTGTCAAAATCCTCGATAAGGGCAAGCTTTGTTTCATTGTTAGTGTCAGCTTTAAGAACGTCATACAGAACAGTGATAGCATTTGAAGTGTTTATATCGTCATCAAGCGCCGCCTTGAAGCTACCCTTGAACTTCTCAAAATCCTCAAGCTCCACCACCTCGTCAGGCTTCTTGTCAGCCATAAGCTGTGCTATCCTTGCAGTGAGCTTGTTGTATGCTGTCTTTGCATTGTCAAGGTTTTCGTATGTGAAAACAAGTGACTTTCTGTAGTGTGACTGCAAGCAGAAAAATCTGTATACCAGTGGGTCATAGCCCTTTGACTCCAGCAGCGAAACAGTAAGGAACTCGCCCTTAGACTTTGACATCTTTCCGCTGTTTGTGTTAAGGTGCAGGATATGGAACCAGTAGTTGCACCACTTGTGACCAAGATAAGCCTCAGACTGTGCTATCTCGTTTGTGTGGTGTGGGAAAGCGTTGTCGATACCACCGCAGTGAATGTCAAGTCTTTCACCAAGGTGCTTCATAGAGATACATGAACACTCGATATGCCAGCCGGGGTAGCCCACACCCCAAGGGGAATCCCACTTAAGCTCCTGATCGTCGAACTTAGACTTTGTGAACCACAGCACAAAGTCAGCCTTGTTGCGCTTGTTTGTGTCCTCCTCAACGCCCTCACGAACGCCGACTTCAAGATCTTCCTCATTAAAGTTGTGGAAAACATAATACTCTTTCAGCTTTGAAGTATCAAAATAGATGTTTCCGCCTGCCTCATAAGCATAGCCCTTGTCCATAAGAGCAGATATCACCTTGATAAAATCACCAATACAGCCCGTTGCAGGCTCAACAACGTCAGGTCTTTTGATATTTAGCTTCTTGCAGTCCTCAAAGAAAGCGTCAGTGTAGAATTTTGCGATCTCCATAACAGTCTTATGCTCACGCTTTGCGCCCTTGAGCATTTTATCATCGCCTGTATCGCCGTCAGAAGTAAGATGACCAACGTCAGTGATGTTCATTACTCTCTTTACGTCATAACCGTCATAACGGAGATACTTTTCCAAAACGTCCTCCATTATATAGCTTCTCAGATTGCCGATATGGGCATAGTGATAAACTGTAGGACCGCAGGTATACATTGACACCTTGCCCGGCTCGTTTGGTACAAATTTTTCGATCTTGTGAGTAAGCGTGTTATAAATGTTCATTTTTCTTTACCTCTTTCCTTATATTTTACTGCTCTTTCTTTCCGATCTTTTCAAGCTCAGCCACTCTCTTTTCCAGCTTAGCTATCTGTATTCTTGTCTGGCAAAGCTCCTGAGCCACAGGATCAGGGATATGCACCTGATCGAGGTCGCAGGTACGTTTGCCGTTCTGCTTAACTATCCTTGCAGGCACGCCCACAGCCGTTGAATTTGCAGGCACAGGCTCAAGAACTACCGCATTTGCGGCTATCTTTGCATTGTCCCCCACAGTGAATGGTCCAAGCACCTTTGCACCGCACCCTACCATAACATTGTTTCCAAGAGTCGGGTGTCTTTTACCGTGGTCTTTACCTGTTCCGCCAAGGGTACAACCCTGATACAGCAGGCAGTAATCGCCAATCTCAGCGGTCTCGCCTATAACAACACCCGAGCCGTGGTCGATAAGCAGACCCTTGCCTATCTTAGCGCCTGGGTGTATCTCGATACCTGTCAACATTCTTGCAAACTGCGAAATACATCTTGCGATGACCTTGTGCTTGTGAACATAGAACCAGTGCGACACCCTGTAAAAAGCCACAGCGTGAAGTCCCGAATATGTGAGGATCTCCAGCGTGCTGGTTGCCGCAGGA
The DNA here is from genome assembly GCF_003460465.1 of Ruminococcus sp. AF37-20. Taxonomy (NCBI): domain Bacteria; kingdom Bacillati; phylum Bacillota; class Clostridia; order Eubacteriales; family Oscillospiraceae; genus Ruminococcus; species Ruminococcus sp. AF37-20. The sequence continues at coordinate 3,007 of NZ_QTVE01000002.1, forward strand.
TCTCTGTCCTTTATAGTCTGAATATCATGCTTTATATTTTCCAAAATCGTCATATCTATCTCTCCCTTTCTAAGAAAAAACCTCCGGAATGGCTTTTCACCACTCCGGAGGCAGATTATGATCTACGGTCCCACTCCGATTTTCTGTACAAAATTTTGTACAGCTCAATATCTTTAACGCAGACCCTACGGAGAGGAATACTAAGCTTTCGCCGTTGTTCGCTCCCTGCTGTCAGCCGCACTTCACTGAAAGTCCTTGAAGCCTTGCACCAAACGGCTCCTCTCTGAAAATTACCTCACAGCTACTCTTGCTGATACGCATTTATATATTAAGTTATCATATGCCGCAACACGTCGGCAGGCCACATTATTTGCCCGAATCTATATACTTCCAGTATCCCTTGAGATAAACCGCACCGGAAATAACGGTAAGCACAACCGCTATCCAAATGAGTATCTCGTTTACAAGGAATATCGGTGTACCCCAAGTGAAATCAGGGCTTCCCTTTGGTGCAGGAAAAATTATCTGAAGCACCATTATAGCGATAAGTGCCACCATAGTGAAAGCCGTTTTCAGCTTGCCCCATATTCCTGCAGCGACCACAACGCCCTCGCTTGCCACAACAAGTCTAAGACCTGTTACCATAAACTCTCTTGCAAGTATCAGTACAACTGCAACAGGGTCTATCCAACGTTCAAATGTGAAGCAGATAAGTGCTGTCATAACAAGAAGCTTGTCTGCAAGCGGGTCAAGAAACTTTCCGAATGTTGTAACAAGATTGTGCTTTCTTGCTATCTTACCGTCAAACCAGTCTGTGATAGACGCAGCCGCGAACACGATAAGCGCAAACACCATGTGATGCGGTATCTTGAAAAGCAGCACGAACAGCAGGAAAAACGGTATCAATATTACTCTAAGAACTGTAAGTTTATTTGGCAGGTTCATATCAAGTTCCTTTCATCTACATTTTTGAGCCGATAAGGTCATAATCCATAGTATCGTCAATTTTTACCTTGACATACTCGCCGACCCTAACTTTATCCTCGCTCAGGAAGAATATCTTTCCGTCTATCTCAGGTGCGTCCGCCTGACTTCTGCCGTAGTAACACTCGGCATATCTGTCAAAGCCCTCGCAAACCACCTCGACTTCGCTGTCGAGAGCAGCCTCATTAAGGCTGTCGGAAATGATCATCTGTTCTTCCATTATTATCTCCGCTCTGCGCTCTCTGTCCTTTAAAGGCACCTGATCTTCAAACTTCTCCGCAGGCGTACCCTCCTCAGGCGAGTAAGCAAAACAGCCGAGCCTTTCAAAGCGAATTTCCTTTACAAACTCGCAAAGCTCTTCAAACTGCTCTTCCGTTTCACCTGGGAAACCTGTAATAAGAGTTGTCCTCAGCGTAACGTTCGGTATCTTTTCTCTTATCTTCTTTATAAGCGCCGTAAGGGTCTCTCTGTCCCCATGGCGGTTCATTCTTTTAAGTATGGTCTTGTTGCAGTGCTGTATAGGCATATCAAGATACTTTACAAGCTTGTCCTCTTTAGCAATAACGTCCAGCAATTCGTCAGTTATCCTCTCAGGATAGCAATAAAGCGTTCTTATCCACTTGAAGCCGTCTATCTCACAAAGTGCCGTGAGCAATTCAGGGAGCATAGACTTGCCATATATATCCTCGCCATAGCGTGTTGTATCCTGCGCCACAACTACAAGCTCCGTCACGCCGTTCTCAGCCAGCCATCTGGCTTCCTTGACGATATCCTCCATGCGTCTGCTTCTGTATTTTCCTCTTATAGACGGGATAGCGCAGTAAGTGCAGTTGTTGCTGCAGCCCTCGGCTATCTTTATATAAGCATAGAAAGGCTCGGTAGAAATAATTCTTCCGCCCTCCATGGAAAGCTCAGTTTTTGCGCCATAAGAACAGACCGCCTGCTTATCCAGCAGTATCTCTCTTATGATATCGCAAATTTTTCCGTTAGAGCCTATTCCCACAACAGCGTCAAGCTCAGGAATCTCCTTTTTCATTTCGTCACGGTATCTTTCAGCAAGACAGCCCGTAGCTATTACCGCCTTTATCCTGCCCTCCTGCTTGAGAGTACAGAACTCAAGTATAGTGTCTATAGCCTCCTGTTTAGCCGACTCGATAAATCCACAGGTATTGATAATGACCACATCAGAAAGGGCTGCGTCAGAAACTATCTGAAAGCCCTCTTTGCGCAGATCATAGAGCATATGCTCAGCGTCCACCTGATTTTTAGGACATCCGAGAGAAACCATTCCCACTCTAGTTGCCATGAAAAAATCTCCAATCCCACACTGCAAAACAGCAGTGTAAAAGTATCACAATAATCTATCTTATTATCTCACTTTTACACAGTTTTGTCAAGCCCTTTTAGTCACTATTGTATGACAAAAATCAAAATATTTATGAAATTTCCACAAAGTCCGCAGCCTACAGTCAACCCGTCCTGATTTAGTAAAAATATGTTGAAGTCAGGCAGAATATGTGATATAATATGCTTGTCGGTCTTCTCCGTCAGGGAGGAGGTGGAAACTGTGATATACATAATCGATCTCGTGCTTTCTGTCGTGGGTAGTGTGGTTGGTAACCTAATTACCAAGTGGTTTGGCAGAAAGAAATAGTACCGACAAGCCCGAAGAGAAACCCCCGAAAGCTGCAACTTTCGGGGGTTTCATTTGTGTGTCACTGTGAACACAATCAATCTCGTGGTTACCTATATTATACACCACGCAATTTATTTTGTCAAGCACTTTTGCGCCGTCAGTTTTTCTTCTCAGGGTAAGTAACAGTTATCTCAGACCCTGCTTCCTGCGACCAAACAACATAATCAAGCTTTCCTTCATCAATAAAAACAGTGAAATATGTGTCTTTAAGCTCCTCAGGAAGCTGTTCTTTTATCTTTTCTATGAACTTATCCGTCTCTGTGGAAATGTAGTTCATGTACTCAAACTTGTAGCTCTTGTCTTTTGAAAGCTCCGTGACCGCCTTTTCTGCCGCCTCATATACCGCCTGAGCGTTAGCCTCTGCCTTTTCCGAGTTTTCGTCAGTTATAATTCCGTCTGCATACGCCTGCGCCTTTGAGCCTGCAAAGCAAACTTTCCAATCATTGTCATTGTCAAGCACCATAAGAATATACTGCGATGACGTGACCTCTCCCTCAGAGCTGTCATAAGCTATGGTCACATAAAGCTCCGCCGCTTTTGAATACTCCTCCGAGATGTTCACCTTGTCGATAAAGCCGCACTTATCCTTGTCAAAGCTATATCTTACTCCGCTTATCTGCTCGTCCTCACCGTATTCATTGTCGCCGCCCATGTTCTTTTTCATATATTCATAGTCAGCGGCATAATCGTCTGTCATAAGCTTTACCATTGATTGGTCAAACTCAGCGTTTGCGGCTTTAAGATACATTGCCGCAACGTCCTTTGCTTCTTCAAGCGGGTCAGCGGTTTCTTCACTTTCCGTATCAGTTCCCTGCGTCGTCACAGCGTTCTCACTGCCCTGAACATTTTCCGCAGGCTGAGAGCTGTCTGTGCCGTCAAAGCTCAGCGAACAGCCTGTCATGACCGCCGCACTCAGTATAGCCGCCGCAAAAATGATCTTTTTCATTCTTTGCTCCTTTATTCGTCGCCGTACTCCTGTTTTATGTCAGCAAGCACCTCTTTTATTATGTCGTATGAATACCCCAAACGCACAAGGGCGTTTTTTACCTTTATGTCACCCTTTTCTCCGTCAAGATATCTGAGATACTTTCGCTCCACAAGCTCATACAGCCGTTCATATGTGCCCTCGCTGTATTCCTCCAGAGCCTCCTCTATTATAGGCTTCGTAAGCCCTTTCTGTCTCATCTGCTGATAAGCACGGTAATATCCGTATTTACGCACTTCCACATAAGTCCTCGCAAGCCCCTGAGCATACCGCCTGTCATTGACCGTCCCAAGCTCCAGCATCTTATCCATTACAGCGTCGCATATCTCCTCGCTGTAATTCTTTTCAAGCTTCTTGTAAAGATCCACATAGGAATAGTCCCTGTAATCAAGAAGATACAAAGCCCTTTCCTTAGCCTTTCTGAACTCGTTGTCAAAAACTATCTTCTCCCAAGCAGACTCAGGCATATCAAGCCCTGCTCTCAGACCATAAGCAGACACTATCTCGCAGTTGAGAAAAGCCGTTTCGCCCTCCTCGAACTCTATCATGTATGTGCTGCCCTTGTATTTTGAAACGCCTGTTATTTTAAGCATTTATCAGTCACCAAGCTCGCTTATGTCAACAGGAGCGAACTCCTCGAAGTCCTCCTCAGGCTTTGCCACAACAGACTTGTCGCTTGCCGCCTTGCGTATCTTCTTCTCAGGCTTGTCAGCAGCCATATCCTCATTTGCACTCTGAGCCGCCGCACCTGCGTTAGCCTTTTCTTCAAGCTTCTTGGCCTTTTTATCTTTCTGCGCCGCAAGCACAAGCTCCGCCTGATGTTCCTTTATCTTGGCTTCTATCTCGCCCATGATGTCAGGATTGTTCAGCAGGAACTCCTTAGCGTTGTCACGTCCCTGACCAAGCTTCATATCGTTGTAGCTGAACCAAGCTCCGCCCTTCTTCACCACATCAAGATCGACCGCCATGTCAAGCACCTCGCCCACACGGGAGATACCCTTGCCGTACATTATATCGAACTCGCACTCCTTGAACGGCGGTGCTACCTTGTTCTTTACCACCTTGCACTTTGTTCTGTTACCAATGACCTCGGAGCCGTTCTTTATCTGCTCTCCACGTCTGACCTCTATTCTTACAGAAGCGTAGAACTTCAAAGCACGTCCGCCCGGAGTAGTTTCAGGGTTTCCGTACATAACGCCTATCTTCTCACGGACCTGATTGATAAATATAGCCGTTGTATTGGACTTTGCGATAACAGATGTGAGCTTTCTCATAGCCTGAGACATAAGTCTTGCAAGCTGACCAACGTGAGTGTCGCCCATTTCGCCGTCTATCTCAGATTTTGTTACCATAGCCGCAACCGAGTCGATAACGATACAGTCGATAGCACCTGAACGAGCCAGAGCCTCGGCTATCTCCAAAGCCTGCTCACCACTGTCAGGCTGTGATACCAGCATATTGTCGATATCAACGCCAAGCTGACCTGCATAAACAGGGTCAAGAGCATGCTCAACGTCGATAAAAGCTACCTCTCCGCCCATCTTCTGCGTTTCTGCGATAACATGAAGTGCGACCGTTGTCTTACCTGATGACTCAGGTCCGTATATCTCAATAATTCTTCCTCTCGGCACTCCTCCAATACCAAGCGCCATATCAAGGGTCATAGAGCCAGTCGGTATAGCCTCGATATCCATAGCCTTAGCCTCGCCAAGCTTCATGATCGCACCCTTGCCGAACTGCTTTTCAATATATGCTATCGCTGTGTCAAGAGCCTTTTTCTTTTCCTCTGCGTCTGTTATTTTTACTACCGTCTTAACGGCTTCTTTTTTCTTCTTGTCTATCGCCATTTTATATGACCTCCCTATCTTATCGGTGTTTTATCCGTATCTATATCATATCACACTAACTGTCCGTTTGTCTGTACAGTAACCGTAATTTATCTATCTGTACAAATTTTCGTACTATTTCTCATAAATGCCCGAAACACAGCGGTAAACACCGCACAAGTCTTTTCTGCATCTCACGTTCTTAAAGCCGTGCTGTATCATCAGCCGCATTACTTCGTCCTCCTGACCGATACCGATCTCAAAGAGCATAACGCCGCCGCTTTTAAGCTTTTTCTTCCACTTGCGAACTATCTCACGATAGAAGTCCAAGCCGTCCTCACCGCCGAAAAGAGCTTCCGCAGGCTCAAAAGTGACCTCACGCTGTAAAGCGTCCATGTCATCTGTTGTGAGATAAGGGGGATTGCACACTATAAGGTCAGCCTCAGGCATATCCTCCACAAGCTTTTCGTCTGTAACGTCACCCATGACTATCTCAGCCCCCGAGCCGTTCAGACTTATATTCTCACGGAGATACTCTGCCGCCTTTTCAGACTTCTCCACACACACTGCCCGACCGCAGTCAAGCTTCCTTTCAAGGGTGATACCAATGCACCCCGAGCCTGAGCAAAGGTCTATAACAGTGATATCCTTCTTGCCTGCAAACATCTTCAAGGCCGTGTCAACAATAGTTTCCGTGTCCTGACGTGGTATCAGCACGCCCTCGCCCACCTTGAAAGGCAGACCATAAAACTCCCACTGTCCAAGAAGATACTGCAAAGGATAGCCCTCACAGCGACGTGTGACAATGTCGCTTATACGCTTTTCCTGCTCAGGAGAGATATCCTCCCCCTCAGCCACATCTTCAAACACCCATGTGACCTCGCAAGCAGCGTTCTCACCAAGACCGCTTTCTTCAAGCAGTCCCACACATTTATCAAACAGTTCTTTCCTTACCATTTGTCATCTTCCTTATTTTCAGGTATGCAAGCCTTTAGTGCTGCGATCGCACACTCTATCTGACTTTCATCAGGCTCGCTTGTAGTTATCCTCTGTATCCACAGACCCGGTGCAGAGATTATCTTAGTGAAAATATTGTCATATCTTCCCGCTAGCCTTATAAGCTCGTAAGCAATACCCGTAACGATAGGCAGAAGCGCTATCTTTATAACAACTCTCAGCAAAATGCTTGCCCATGATACTCTGAATATTGTGTTTACAAAAATGCTTATGAACAGCACAAGGAAAATAAAGCTCGTTCCACAGCGAGGGTGAAAACGTGTGTATTTCTTCACATTCTCAACCGTCAGCTCTTCTTCATGCTCATAGCAAGCGATAGTCTTGTGTTCAGCGCCGTGATATTCATATGTCCGCCTTATATCCTTAGTAAGAGCAGTCAAAGCCGTGTAGCCTATGAATATAGCTATCTTCAAAATTCCCTCGATAAGATTCTTTCCAAATGCCGACAGGTCAATGAACTTGCTTATGAATTTAGACACCAGCGACGGCAGATACATAAACAGCAATATCGCCAGACCCACACCCAGCACCATAGATATCGCCGTGATGATAGGGCCGAGCTTGTCCCCCAGCTTATCGTCCAGCCACTGTTCAAACTTGGTCTGCTCCTCCTCATCGTCCTCCGTCATCTGCTTCTCAGCCGACCTTGTAAGGCACTTGTAGCCATCTATAAGAGAAGTAAGGAAGCTGAAAATGCCCCTCACAAAAGGCGTTTTCCTGTACCAAGGCGTATCTTTTCCGCCTTTTATCGCCCACTCCTCCAGGTCTATGGTGCCGTCAGGCAGGCGACAAGCCATAGCCGCCTTGTTGATGCCACGCATCATAACGCCCTCGATAACAGCCTGTCCACCGATCTTTGACTTGAATTTTTCCTTGCTTTGTGCTTTACTGCTCATTTTCTTTCCTTTCAAGGCGGTGTGTGCGTCTACTGCACGTTGTCGTTGTTTTCGATAGGCTCAGAAGAAATAAGCTCCACGTCTACAGTTGCCTGATTGTCAGGCTTTTTCTTCTGCTCGATACAAGGGAGCGTTATCATCACTGTTGTACCTACTCCCTGCTCACTGTTTATCTCCAGCGTACCGCCATGCCGCTGAATGATCTCGTCTGCCACCGCAAGACCTATTCCCGAACCACGTCTTGTGTGGTTTGCCTTAAAGAATTTCGTCTTGACCTTTGGCAGGTCATCCTTTGATATTCCCATACCCGTGTCGGAAATGGAAATACATACCTCATTGTCCTCCTCATAAGCCTCCACCGATACAGTGTCGCCCTTGTTGGAGTATTTGATAGCGTTGTCCACAATATTTATGAATACCTGACGAAGCCTGTTCTTGTCGCCGTAAACAAACGGCAGCATTTTCGGCTCGTAGTAATTGAGTGTTATACCAAGCGCCTTTGCCCTCTCCTGATAGATAAGCACAGTTTCCCCAAGCTCCGCAAGAATATCTATAGTATCCATAATAAGCGTGAGTCTGTTGTCCTGTATCCTCGAAAAGTCAAGAAGCTCCTCGACCATTTGCGAAAGCCTTTCCGTCTCACTTGTGATGACCCTCATACCCTTCTTGAAGGTTTCCTTGTCCTCATACATACTGGTAACAGTTTCCGTCCAGCCCCTTATAGCGGTGAGCGGAGTTCTAAGCTCATGAGATACAGAAGATATGAACTCATTCTTCATCTGTTCTGTATTAGAAAGCTCCTGCGCCATGTAGTTGATAGAGTCGCAAAGCTCGCCAAGCTCGTCATTTCGTTTCTTTTCAAGACGTTCGCTAAAATCTCCCGTAGCATACCGCCTTGTTATGCTGTTTATGCTTCTTATAGGCAAAACAATAGATTTGATAAAAAACATTCCCGAGAAAAACATGAGCATTATGACAGCCACAACGATAGCCGTGATTATCATAGACATAATAAAGATCTGATGGTCGATATTTTTCATGGAAGACAACATTCTCAGTGCTTCATATTCGCTTCCCTTTGGAGATATGACCGACGTTATCGCCATGACCTTTTCCCCTGTTGACAGCTCATATATCTGTGTGCCTATTCCCGTGTCGGACTTCTTTGCGTCCTCATAATCGGTCATGTTGTCATTCTCCGATGGAGAGAAGCCTGATGATGTAACATCGACCTCGCCGTCGGTCTTGATAGCCATAAGCTCTATCTTGTCTTTCTCGTCATAGCTTTCCACAAGGGAGCGTATCTGAGAATTATAGTTAGTCTGCTCGTCACCTGAAGCGTTCACTACCGCCGTGGTGACTATCTTCATTTTAGATGTAAGATACTGCCTTGTGGAGCTGTAGTAATAATTCCTCACCACCACGATAAGCAGTATTTCAAGCACCACAAGTATTCCCACGACCACCCCGAGATTGTTTCTCAGCCAGTGCTGTGTGATACTGAGTCTGCCGCTTTTTCTTTTTTTTCCGCTCAACTGATAAAAACTCCGTTCATCATGTTTTCACAGCTCAGTTAGAGCCGCCTGCCCACTTGTAGCCAAAGCCCCATATAGTAAGGATATACTTAGGATTAGAAGGCTCGTCCTCTATCTTCATTCTTATTCTTCTGATATTCACGTCCACTATCTTATCGTCGCCGTAATAGCTCTCGCCCCATATGTGGTTGAGTATACTTGAACGGTCAAGTGCAGTATTCTGATTTTTGAAGAAATACTCCATTATCTGATACTCCACCTGTGTAAGGTCTATCTGCTCACCGTTCTTGAAAACAGTTCTGCTCTTAAGATTAAGCGTAAATGGACCTGAAACTATCTGTGAAGCCTCCTCAGGCTTAGAGCCTGAGCGATTTACACGCCTGCAAACAGCGTCAACTCTTGCAATAAGCTCAGAAATAGAGAACGGCTTTGTGATATAATCGTCAGCACCGCTCATAAGGCATGATATCTTATCCATTTCCTGTGATTTCGCCGAAAGCATGATAATGCCGATAGTGTTGCTTTTCTCTCTTATCTTCTTGCACACCTGCATTCCGTCGATGCCGGGCATCATAATATCAAGCAGAGCAACGTCAAAACCGCCGTCCTTTTCGTCATAGGCTTTGAGAGCGTCCTCACCGCAGTTTACGTCAACTACCTCGTAACCGCTTCTTACAAGGTTTATGACCACAAATTCTCTAATTGAATCTTCGTCCTCGCAAACCAAAACTCTTTTCATTACATTTACTCCTCTCCAAGATTAGTTTATTATGTAAAAATTATTCTGAATTTCGTCAATAGTCGGTATGAGCTTTTCACGCCTGTCAAGAGGAAGCTTCACAAAATAATCAAGCTGACCCTTGCTGTCGATAAGCTCATATCCGTCAGAGATATAATCCTCCGAATCATTCTTTGAAGACACAGCGATACGCATTATCTCCTCGTTGCTCTCGTTTATATCTCCCGTGTATTTATAGAAAACAAGCTCGTTTGTGTCGCTGTCCTTTTTCACCGTAACAGAACTGTTCCAGCGTTTTGGGAACGTTACAAAATATCCGTCAGATATGGCATAATAGCCTGTGTATTTTGTTTTCAAATCATAAAAATCCTCGTAAACGCTCCATGTAGTCATATAGAGCATTTCGTCTGCCACAGCGTTTTCATAACCCACCATAGGCGAAGTTGACGGTATCTCCACATCACCGTCGCCGTCCATGTCCTCACTGTAGTAGCCCGCTGGTCTTGTGCATAAAGGCAGCAGCTTTTCGCTTCTAAGCTGCATAGGATTTTGAAGTCCCGAATATCTGTAGTATATTATCTCCGTCTGCAATTTTCCGTCAGCAGTCAGTCCGTCAATAAAAATAGCACGCCTGCCGCTGTCAAGCATTCCCGTCTTTGATGACACATAAGAAGTCACATTATCGCACATATCAACGCTCTCGCCACGGGTTATCTCATTGTTTTTCATGTTGAGCATAGAAGCCTTTGCCGTCACCGCACCTGTATCATTATTGGTGCTTCTCTGAATGGTGATAAGCTCTATATAACCATCATTGTTTATATCCAAAGGCTCCAGCACCGAATAAGTATCAAGCGCCACACGCTTGAAATCTCCGTCGGTATAGCTGTATATCTCCATAGTCTTTTCATCATTAGTAAGATTTTGATATCCCACAAAAACGTCCGTCTGGTTATTGCTTCCCATAGGCGAGATAATGACCTGATCTATGTCAGTGCCTGCGCCTGCAAGCTCTTTCACAGAATACCACTTGCCGTTATCGTCCTTGTCGAGAATGTTCACCCTCAAGCCGTCCTCCTCAGATCCGTTTGAAGTGTACTCATAGAAGACCATAGCCTCGTCCGTAGGCTCATCGTCGATATTTGCGATAACATAAGCCGAGCGGTATTCACCGTTTTTAGGATATTTCAGAGTTATATTACTGCCCACGCTCTCGATAAGCGCCTGATGTATCTCGCTTTGTTCAGAGGTAAGCTTCGGGGCGTTTATAAGTCCCTCAACAGAAAAATTCAGTGCCGAACAGCCTGTCATAGTAAGACAAGAAAGACAAACAGCAGCCAATTTAAGATTTTTCAAGCGATCCCTCCTGATACACCAAACAAAAAATAGAACCGGGCATATACCCGATTCTATTATATCATATACACAAAAATATTTCAAGCCTTTTTCCGCCCAATAGGGACAGGTAAAAATTATTTTGCTTATCTTTCGTCCAATGGGATATACTTCTTCTCACCTGAGATAGCCTTGTATGCAGGACGGATTATCCTCTTGCCTGTTACAAGCTCTTCAAATCTGTGTGCGCACCAGCCTGCCATTCTTGAAACGGCAAACATAGGCGTGTAAAGATCCTCAGGAATACCCAGCATACTGTAAACAAAGCCCGAGTACATATCAACGTTAGCACACATCGCCTTGTCACTGCCCTTGACCTTCTTGAACAGCTCAGGAGTAAGTCTTTCCACCGCTTCAAGAAGCTTGTATTCTCTCTCAAACTCAGTGTTCTCAGCCATTTTCTTGGCATTCTCTCTGAGTATTACAGCTCTAGGGTCAGACAATGTGTAAACAGCGTGACCCATGCCATAAACAAGACCAGTGTGGTCAAAAGCTTCCTTGTTGAGTATCTTTGTAAGGAAATCAGCGATCTCGCCCTCGTCCTCCCAGTTCTGAACGTTGTCCTTTATGCACTGGTGCATTGCCGCCACCTTAAGGTTAGCGCCACCATGACGTGGACCTTTCAGTGAACCGATAGCCGCAGAGTATGCAGAATAAGGATCCGTTCCGGAAGATGTAAGCACACGGCAGGCAAAAGTCGAGTTATTTCCTCCGCCATGCTCAGCGTGGAGCATAAGTAACAGATCAAGTATCTTAGCCTCTTCCTCCGTGAACTGTCTGTCAGGACGCAGTGCCGACAGTATCATCTCCGCAGTAGAATGTGTAGGTATCAGAGGGTGCATGAACAAGCTTTCACCGTCATAACAGCGTTTCTTTACCTGATAAGCCGAAACCATGATGTTAGGCAATTTAGAGATTATAGAGATAGCCGTAGCCATTTCATACTCAGGCGAGCGATTCTCAGGGTTATCGTCATAAGAGTACAGAGCCAGAATTGCTCTCGCCATTTTATTCATGATGTTCTTTGACGGAGCTTTAAGTATCATGTCCTCAAAGAAGTTGTCAGGGAGAGGTCTGTTTTCAGCCATCATTCCCTTGAACGCAGTAAGCTCCTCCCTGTTAGGCAGATCGCCCATGAGCAGCAGATACACTATCTCCTCATAGCCGAAACGTCCCTCTTTCTGAGCGTTAGTGACCAGATCATTGATGTTGTATCCACGGAAGATAAGCTGACCTTGAATAGGAGATTTTTCACCCTCGTTTACCACATATCCGTGTACGTTACAGATATTAGTAAGACCAGCCATAACGCCTGTACCGTCAGAGTTTCTCAAGCCTCTTTTTACCACATATCTGTCATAAAGCTTAGGGTCAATAGTATTGTTTGCTATAAACTGTTCGCATAAAAGCGACCTTGCTGCATTATTTATCATTGAATAGATCATCTCGCTTTCAAGTAGATTATAAATATAAGTTATATTATACACCTTTTTCAGATTTTTGTCAAGTATTAAGATAACTTATCAAATTAAAGCCGCATATCTCCGCCATTTAAAAATTTGCAGTACAAAAATTCGCCCTGTATGAATATTTGCTCCACTGCATGAATATAATATAGTACCCCAAAAAGAAAGGACAAACCATATGAAAGACCTGATACAGATAATGGCAGTATTTGCTGTTATCCTTACAATAATACCGACCATAGTATTTCTTCGCCCAAACGAGTCCGCATCGAAACCTGCATTTTCAGAAAAAGAAAAAATAGCCGTATATTTCACCGAAAGCGGTAAGACCGAAGACTTCACCCTTGAAGAATATATGATAGGTTCAGTGCTTGCACAAATGCCTGCGGACTTTGACGAAGAAGCCCTGAAAGCGCAAGCCGTCCTCGCCCATACCTACATATGCCGCCGACAGCTCTCCGAAGCCCAGTCGCCTACTCCCGCCTTAAAAGGCGCACTCATCAGCGATGACAGCACCCTCTACCAAAGCTATTTCACCGAAAAGGCAGCCAAAGAATATTACGGCAACGACTATGAAAAAGCATACAAAAAAGTGAAGTCTGCTGTCAACGCCGTCAAGGACGATATCCTCACCTATAATGGAGAGCCGATAATCGTCGCCTTTCACGCCGCCTCAAGCGGTCATACCCAATCCGCCAAAAACGCATGGGGAGAGGATATCCCATATCTTCTGTCAGTAGACAGCTCCGCTGACAAAGACCTTGCCGCCACAGAATGTACCCGGACACTCACCGCCAAGGAATTTCAAGACAAGCTTCTTGACCGCTTCCCCGATATTAGTTTTACTCCCCTCGCCAATGCTGATAGTTGGCTCAAAACAAAAACAGACGGCATAGGCTATGTAACGAACCTGACCGTCTGCGGCTATGAGATACAGCCAAACACCTTCTGCAATATCCTTGATATCTCCTCGCCATGTTTTGAGTTCACCTTTGCCAATACAAAATTCACTTTCACCTCTCACGGCTTCGGACATCTCGTAGGAATGAGCCAGTACGGTGCAAACGCCATGGCAGAAAAAGGCTCAGACTACAGAGCCATTTTGACCCACTATTTCACAGATACAAAACTGCAAAAATCTACTGAGCTGGCACAACTGCAATAAACACAAGGTCGCTGTCGCCGTCATTGATAAAGCTATGCTCATGACCGTCGGGGCAGTAATGGAAATCTCCTGCCGACAGTCTTTCCTCACCGCCGTCATAAAGCATTTTGCCACTGCCCTCAAGAACATATATCATCTCGCAGTTGCCCTCGTGTCTGTGCAGACCGATAGAAGCCCTCGGCACAAGCCTGCCTTTCATCATCTTGTTCTTTCCGTCAGAAAAAGCCCTGCTTGCAAAGCTTTTCTCGCCGCCTTTGAAATTCGGTGCAAGGCTCTCTTTAATATCATCAAAAACTATACGCATAAAAAACACCTCCGCAGTTTATAGATCAATTATACCACCACTTCGATAAAAAAGCAACAAAAAAAGACCCGTCCCGAAAGACAGGTCTTTAATTATTCTAAGTAAGAATTATCTGAATTACAGATTACTTTCTCTTCTTAGTAGCAACTACAGCAGCACCAGCAAGTGCAACACCTACAGCAGCAAGAGCAGCAGCACCTGTGCTTGGGTTTGTGTTAGATGCGTTGTTAGCAGCCTTAGAAGATGTAGCAGCAGAGTTAGTCTTAGAGTCTGAAGAATCTACGAGAACACCCTTTGACTCGTCAGAATCTGTTGAATCAGCTGTTGACTCAGAAGGATCTGTTGGCTCAGCATCACTCTTGTTGAGAACTACAACCTTCTTAACAGCCATCTTAACAGCAGGATCTTCGCCGTCTGTACCAGCGAGGTCTGTAGCAATGTCAAAGAACATATTATTTGCGTCCATTTCAAGAGCTGAAGGGAACTTAACGATAAATGTGTATGTGCCGTCAGCGTTTACTGTAACAGCAGGGTTGTTATCAGAAGCTTCCCAATAACCAATACCGTTCTCAATACCATTTGTGAAGCATGGATAAGCTGTGAAAGCGTCAGTTACATTTGAGATATCAACTGTAACAGCAATAGCGTCAGCACCTGCAAATACGCTCCAATCATCAACAAGGTTGAAAGCAGCCTTGTGAGCATCGTCACACCATGGGTGCTTGATGTTGATTCTTACCTTACCGTTGTCAGTTGTAGACTTACCCTCACCGTTAAGTGTAACCTCTGTCTGCTTCTTGTATTCGCTAAGGTCAACAGTGTTTCCGCCCTGTGCCTTGTCAGACTCTACAACAAGGATAGGATTGCCGTCCTTGTCAAGAAGTGTGAACGCATTGAATGTGAAGTCCTTTGTAGACCAGTTCTGGAGCCATACCTGAGCAAATGTATCTGTATCAGCAAATACAGGATCTGTTCCCTTCAGAACAAAATCATAAGAACCGTCAGCAGCCTTAACGCCTGTTACGTCCTTAACACCATCCTGGAATGACCACTCTTTTGAAGCCCAACCAGTTGACTCAGAGTTGTAACCAAGTCCACCGCCTATCCAGTCTCCAGCCTCGATCTTTGCAGCTGAGTCTGCACCAACTGTTACATTAACATCAATACCGCAAACATCTGAAAGCTTAACGTTTGTTCCTGTAAGAACACCTGTCTTTGTAACAACACCGTCATCGTCCTTCTCATCAATGAGAGAAACAGTACCTCCAGTGAGGTCTGCCTTAACAGTAGCTGTTTCATCAGCAAATGCTGCGAGTGACATCATTGATGCAGCAAGAGCAGCAGCTGACATACCAGCGAGAATCTTAGAGATTTTCATTTGTTTTTCCTCCATCTTTGTTAATAATTTTTAGATACATATTGAGCGATATCTCCTCAACATACATCTTGCCTTTATTGTAACACACATTTACAAGTATTTCAATAAACGTTTTTCACAAATTAACCACATATCTTTAGCCATTTTTCACAAATCTGTATATTATTTTTGCTATATATAGCCAAATATGTTATCGCAATATGTACAAGTATTCTATGCAATGTTAATATTTTTATATTTATTCAGATTTTGTTGTAATCGTATTCAGCCTTTCACGCTCTCTTTTTGAGAAGATACAGCCGCAGTAATCCTGCCTGTAAAGCCCGTATTCTGACGAAAGCTGAATGGAACGCTTGTAGCCCTCACGCTTCTTAAAGTCCGCTGGGAGCGCCTTTACATCATATATCTCCCCAAGCTCCTCCGATATCTCGTTGAGCTTCGGAGCATTCTTGTATGGTGAAATAGAAAGCGTTGTGGTAAAATAATCCGCACCAAGTTCCTTGGCAAGCTGAGCCGTCCGTTCAAGCCTGAGCCTGTAACATCGAAAGCATCTCTCCCCGCCCTCAGGTATATCCTCAAAGCCCTTAACAGCCTGAAAAAACTCACCCTCGTCATACCCACGCTCCACGAACGTAACAGGATTTTTCATAGGCATTTGTGCAATAAGCCTTTGAAGCTCCGCCACACGCTTATCGTACTCCTCACGGGGATAAATGTTCGGATTGTAGTAAAACACAGTTATCTTAAAATACTGTGACAGATATTCAAGCACATAAGAAGAACACGGCGCACAACAGCTATGCAAAAGCAAAGTCGGCACTTCGCCCTTTTCCTCATGTTTTTTTATAATGCCCTCCAGCATTTTCTGATAATTTACTTTCTGCATTCCTGCCGCTCCCTTTTCGCAAAAAAATCGTACCTGACACACTCCCGTAGGCTGGCGTCCTCGACAGCCCATTGTCATTGCACCCCTACAGTATCATACTATATTATATAGTATAGCACATTTCCGCAAATTCCGCAACAGGTCAGATCTTCACCTTGAACTTATTTGCACAGTTAGGGCATTTCACAGTATGTTCACCCTTTACCTTTGGAAGCCTTAACGTCTTTTTGCATACACCGCACTTTATATAAACATGGGTCTTTCTGTCAGCGAACTTTCTCTTCCAGAATGAAAATTTCCTGCCAATTCCCCCGAAAGCCCTCTCAAACTTCATGTTCTCCTCGTATCGCTTCTGGCAGTTTCTTGACATTGCCCTCACCACCGCCAGCACCAGCACAGCATATACCATAAGCTGTAAAACAAGCGACCTTACAAACAAGTTTGCCGCACTAAGCACCACAGCCACACCGCAAATGCCGTAAAAAAGCTTGTCTATACCATATCTGCCCTGAAAAAATCTCGCTACCTTATACATAAATCCGTTCATAAGCTTTTACCTCTTTTCTTTTTTATATTATAAATAGTACACCCGAAATTTAAACTGACTATTAACTTTTATCAAATTTCACCTACCTTTCACAAAACTTTCAGCGTTCACCCTCAAACAGTGAACGGCATATACTGAAGTGTATTCGTAAAATCGTATACGGACAAGTACAGCATAAAGGAGCAACAAAATGAAAAAGAGTCTTATAGCCATGACTTCCATAACCTATGCAATGAAAGCAAAAAACTTGCTGAACAGTTTAAAATACTACTGCGAAATACAGCGCACCCCGAAGGACCTTGGCACAGGCTGTGGCTACTCCATAGCCGTCACCGCACCCACAGAAGAAATAACAGCCATACTTGAAAAAGAGCGCATACCATTCAGAAACGTGATATTCGAGCAAAAGAGGTGAGAAAAATAAACACCCGAAGCATAATAAACTTTGACAATTCCGCCACCACCTACCCCAAGCCCCCTGCCGTGGCAAAAGCCGTCGCTCAGGCAGTGGAACGCTATGGCGGCAACCCGGGCAGAAGCGGTCACAAGCTTTCCATGCGAGCAGCTGAAAAAATATTCGCTGTCAGACAGCAGGCGGCAGAAATGTTTGGAGCACAGACCGAAAACGTGGCTTTCACCGCCAACTGTACCTATGCCCTTAACATGGCGATAAAAGGTGTCATGCAGTACGGTGGTCATATGATAATCTCAGACCACGAGCATAACGCAGTAGCGAGACCCGTCTATGCCCTTTCAAAAACAAGAGGCGTGAAATATTCTATTGCCCGAACAGGGGAAACAGACGGCGAAACAGTAGAAAACTTCCGCCGCCTTATAACCCCCGAAACTAAGTGTATCTGCTGTACAGTGGCTTCAAACGTCACAGGCAGGCTCATGCCATACCGTGAATTAGCCGCCCTCTGCAAAGCCCACGGCATATGCTTTATAGCCGACGGCGCACAAGCCTGCGGGCTTTTGGAGCTTTCTCTCTCAGACGGCTTCAACTTTCTCTGCACCGCAGGTCACAAAGCCCTCTACGGACCAACAGGCACAGGGCTTCTTATCTCAGACGGCGAGTATTCTCTGTCTACCATAATCGAGGGCGGAACAGGTGCGACCTCCGCCCTGCTTGAACAGACTCCTTTCCTACCCGAAAAGCTTGAAAGCGGCACAATCAACACAGTGGGCATTATCGGTCTTGGCGAGGGACTAACGTTCGTCCGCCAAAAGACCCCTGCCGTAATGAAAGCCCACGAAGAAAAACTCTGCAGACAGCTCTACGAACAAATTTCAGACATAGACAAAATAAAGTTCTATGAAGCAGACCAAAAGAAAGTCCCCATACTTTCATTTAACATCGGTGATATCCCTTCCGCTGAGATCGCCTCCTATCTCAGCGATAAAGGCTTTGCCCTCCGTGGAGGACTTCAGTGTGCCGCCGTCACCCATACCACCCTCGGCACAATAGAGCAAGGCACAGTACGTTTCTCACCCTCTGCATTCAGTACCCCTCAGCAGGTAACAGCACTTTCACGAACAATAAAAATATTTGCCGCAAATAACTAAGCATAAGTGGCAGGTCTGATGTAAAATATCACGCCCTGCCGCTCATTCTATTGCAAAAAGCACCTTTAGGTGCTATAATAAAGCATGAGCAAACAATTTTTTCACGAAAGAAAGTGGTATTATGTGGTTCGTGTTTGCGCTTCTCTCCGCTGTTTTCGCAGCGCTCACCTCTGTCCTTGCAAAGGTCGGCATTGAAGGAGTAAACTCAAATCTTGCCACCGCACTGCGTACCTGCGTTGTGCTTGCTATGGCATGGCTCATGGTGTTCATCACCCACGCACAAAGCGGTATAGGCTCTATAGGCAGAAAAAGCTGGGTATTCCTTATCCTTTCAGGACTTGCAACAGGTGCTTCGTGGCTATGCTATTATAAGGCTATCCAAATGGGCAGCGTTTCAAAGGTCGCCCCCATAGACAAGCTCAGCGTTGTCATCACCCTTATCCTTGCAGTGATATTTCTCCACGAGGACTTCACAGTAAAATCAGCCATAGGTGCGGTGCTTATCACTGCAGGCACAGTATTAATGGTACTATAAGGAGAACGCCATGATAATAAGACCAGTTACCGAGAAGGACGCTCACGAGCTTCTTGAAATATACCGTCCCTACGTTGAGGACACCGCCATAACATTCGAGTATGACGTCCCCTCTGTGGAGGAGTTTTCCGACCGGATCCGCCGCATATCCGCAAATTATCCCTACATAGCCGCAGTAGAAAACGGCAAAATAGCAGGCTACGCCTATGCAGGCGTTTTCAAAAACAGAGCCGCCTATGATTGGTCGGTTGAAGTCACAGTCTATGTAAAAAAAGGACTTCACCGCAAAGGCATAGGTGCAAAACTCTACGCCGCCCTTGAAAAGCTCCTTGCGGCACAGCATATAACGAACCTCTATGCCTGCGTCGCCTATCCCGAAAAAGAAGACGAGTATCTCACCTTTGACAGCGTAAAGTTCCATGAAAAAATGGGCTATGCCATAGTGGGCACTTTCCATAGATGTGCCTTTAAGTTCAACAAGTGCTATCATATGGTTTGGCTCGAAAAAATACTCACCCAGACCGATACCACCCCTCTGCCCGTTATCCCATTTTCCAAACTCGATAAAGCCTTAATTAACAAAATAGTTCTTGAATAAAGGCAGAAAATATGATAAAATAATACCATTCTGTCTGTTAGGGAGCGTAAAAATGGATCTTCAGGAATTAAGAAATGAAATAAACGATATAGACAGCCAGCTTCAGGAGCTTTTCAATAAGCGAATGCAGATAAGCTTCAAGGTGGCTGAGTATAAGATAGCAAACAATATGCCTGTTTTTCAGAGCAAGCGTGAAAACGAGATACTTGACCATGTAACAGAAAGCTCACCAAAGGGCTTGGAAAGTGCGTCAAGAGTGTTCTTCCAAAACATCATGGATATTTCAAAGTGCCGTCAGTACCAGGAGTTTTTTGCAGACTCAGATAAGATAGAGTACAAAAAGTTGGACTTGACAGGCCATAAAAAAGTCGCTGTACCGGGTACCACAGGCTCATATTCACATATAGCCTGCAAGCAGATATTCAGCGACTTTGAGCCAATGTTCTTTGAAGATTTTGAGGACGTTTTTTCATCAGTTGAAAACGGCTCAGCGGATTTCGGCATACTTCCCATAGCAAATTCCACCGCAGGCTCAGTTGGTCAGACCTACGAGCTTATGAAAAAGCATGACTTCAAGATATGCGCAGCAACTAAGGTAAAGATCTCCCACTGCCTTGCCGTAAAAAAAGGCACACGCTTTGAGGATATCAAAATAGTCTATTCCCATGAGCAGGCACTCAGTCAGTGTTCTGAGTTTCTTTCTCAGAACGGACTTAAAAGCCATAAATACGCAAATACTGCACTTGCGGCGTGCTACATAAAAGAAAGCAATGAACCATATGCCGCTATCTGCTCAGAAGCCTGCGCACAGCAGAACGACCTTGAGATACTCAGGCATAATATAGCCAACGCCGCCGAGAATTACACTAAATTCATTCTCATCTCGAAGGAAACTCTCTGCTCGGAAAATGCTGACATCGTGTCAGTGTCCTTGGCTCTGCCACATACCTCATCTGCACTTTACAGACTTCTCACCAAATTCTCCGTGGCAGGTCTTAACCTTTCCATGATAGAGAGCCGCCCTATCGCAAACACCGATTTTGACGTTGTTTTCTATCTCGATTTTGAGGGAGCAATAACCTCTCCGGACGTGGCAAAGCTTATGAGCGAGCTTAATTCAGAGCTTTCATATTTCAAATTTTTAGGCAACTACGAGGAAATTTAACAGTACGATTTTTAGGACAGGAGGAACAAAAATGCGTATAGGACACGGCTATGACGTCCACAGACTGACCGAGGGCAGAAAGCTCATTCTCGGCGGCGTGGATATACCATATGAAAAGGGACTTTTAGGACATTCCGATGCAGACGTCCTTGCCCACGCCATAATGGATTCCATACTTGGTGCATTGGCACTGGGCGATATCGGCAAGCTTTTCCCCGATAATGACCCCGACTATGAGGGTGCAGACAGTATGAAGCTCATGGAAAAAGTCATAAGCGTTATGACCGAAAAAGGCTGGAAAATAGGCAATATAGACTCCACCATCTGCGCACAGAAGCCGAAGCTTGCCCCCTATATCACCTCCATGCGAGAGCGTATAGCAGAAGCCTGCGGCTGCGATATTTCACAAATATCAGTTAAAGCCACCACAGAAGAAAAACTAGGCTTCACAGGCGAGGAACTAGGCATATCCGCCACAGCGGTCTGCCTGCTTGAAAAAATTTGATACAAAACCAAAAGGACTGCTGTCTTAAACCACAGCAGTCCTTTTTTATTGCTACTTTGCCTTATGCGCAACTCCGTCATTGTTAATGTTATATCCGTCAACAGTAGTGTTTATGAGCATCATGCCATAATCATTGAAATAATATCGCTTTCCGCCTATCTTCTTCCAACCTGTCACAACAGTGCCGTTCTTGTTGTTGTAGAACTTCTGCCCACGCCAGCTTACCCAGCCTGACTTCAGATAGCCGTCCTCACCGAAGTTGTAATACTTGTCGTCAATATACACAGGACCTCTCAACGCAACACCATTCTGCAGAAAATATTTCTTTCCGTCAATAGTCGTCCATTCATTCTGCAAAACATGATCGCTGTCAAAATAAAACTCCGTTCCGTCTATTTCTCTCCAGCCTGAAACTGCCTTGCCATCGCCGTCAAAATAATAGGTCTTGTCACCGGCTGTTACCCACTTGTCTTTCTGAGCGCCGTTCTTGTCAATGTAGTAAAGCCCTGAATCATCACTGAACAGCCCCTTTGAAAGCTTGCCGTCATTGTCAAAATGATACAGCTTGTCTTCAATAGTGTGCCAACCTGTAAGTGCAGCCTCGTCCTCACCAATGTAGTAAATTTTTCCCTTTGAAGTAACAAACTCCGACTTAGCCCAAGAGCCGTCCTCTTTCTTGAACTTCCATTCAGCGTCTATCTTAACGATCCCGTCTGCAAGCACGCCCTCGTTTGAGAAGGTGTATTTCTTGTCCTCGTCCTCCTCAAATTCGCCAACAGCCGCCGCACCTGTCAGACCAAAATAATATCTCTTTCCGTCAATGGTCTTCCAGCCCGTAGCCTTCTTGCCGGTTTCCTCATCAAAGTAGAAGTAATAGCCGTTTATTTTATGAAATCCAGTGCAAAGAGTGTGATCAGAGTAGAAATAATACTGATAGAACACCGCCCCACCGAATTTTTCATAAACCTTTCTGTCATAAGCATTGAATGTCTTTTCGCCGAATTTGTCCGCAAGCTCCTCAAGCTTTTGGGTCTCTTTTTCGTCAGGCTTCTCGTCCTTTTTGTAATCGTCCTTCTCAAACTTCACAAGCTTTGAAACATTGGATTTGAACTCTTTTATTTTCTTTTTCTCATCATCAGTGTACTGATCCGTATTCGTCCAGCCTGTCGCCGCCACATGGGTCTTTTTATCAAAATAGTAAGTATCTTCGTCAATATCCTCCCAGCCGTCAGCCACAACGCCGCCTCTGCCGAAGTAATAAACATTTCCGCCTATCTCGTTCCAGCCGGAGAGGAGGCGATTTTTCTTATCAAAGTAATAATACTTGTCCTTGATCTTGGTAAAGCCCTTGCCTGCCGAGCCGTCGCCCTTGAAATAATACTTCTCAGGCGGTTCTTCATACCAGCCCTTAGTCATTTTACCGTCATCAGCAAAATGATATCTGTTCTTGTCAATTGTTATCCAGCCCTTGACCATTTCACAGCTGTCATTGAAATAATAGCTCTCACCGTCTATCTCCGCAAAGCCCTGAGCGCAAGCCCCTGTAGCTTCATCAGAATAGTAATACTTCTTTTCAAGCTCCATCCAGCCCTTGTGAACAGCACCGCTCTCAGAAAAATAATACTTCTTTCCGTCAATGTCCTGCCAGCCTGTGGCCATGTGACCGTCGTCATCATCAAAATAGTATATCTTGCCCTCTA
The DNA here is from genome assembly GCF_003460465.1 of Ruminococcus sp. AF37-20. Taxonomy (NCBI): domain Bacteria; kingdom Bacillati; phylum Bacillota; class Clostridia; order Eubacteriales; family Oscillospiraceae; genus Ruminococcus; species Ruminococcus sp. AF37-20. The sequence goes on from NZ_QTVE01000002.1 coordinate 25,895, forward strand.
TCTCAACAAAGCCCTTGGCCATCTCACCGCTCTTGAGAAAATAATACTGAACATTGTTTATCTTTGCCCAGCCTGTCACACGCTTGCCGCTCTCGTCATAGTAATAACCGCCGTCGCTGTCAAAACCCGTGTCAGGGAAGCCGTGATCGTCAAAGTAGTATTCACCGCCGTTTATCTCGCAAAGACCAGTCCTGAAAATACCCGACTCCTCAGAGAAATAATATTCCTCTCCCTTTATTTTCATTTTTCCACGCTGAACAACGCCGTCTTTGACATAGTAAGTGTCCCCACGATACTTGTGCCAGCCGTCAGCCATAGCGTTGCCCTTGTCGTCAAAAAGATAGCAGGTGTTGTCTATTATCTGATAGCCAAGCGCCCTTTCGCCCGTCTCCTTGACAATATAATAAGTCGAGCCGTCATGGGTGTGCCAGCCCGAAGCATAATAAGCGCCGTAATATAAATATCCGCCAAAGCCTGCTCCCATAACGATAGTGCAAGCTGCAGCCACAGCGATCATTTTTTTCTTATCGCTTTTCAGCACCTCATTATATCTGTTGCAAAAATCATTGCCCTCATTGCTGTTTATACTCATAAAGATCCTTCCTGAATTTACACAGTTCTAGTTAGTACAATTATATCACAACAAAATAATAATTTCAATACCGCCGCCCCAATTTTCACACCCCTCACACATAAAAAGCTGCACAGTCCAAATAACTGTATAGCTCATAAAACAAATACCCAAGATAAATGGGCTGTCAAGGACTCCAGCCCCTACAATTTCTCGTGACCGCAATTTATCTGTAGTGGCGAACAACGTTCGCCCGTCCACCCCACAACATCTCAGCTACGCCACGACCCCCACGCCACAAGCTTTCTCGCCCTCCCCTTTGTCTATTCTGACAGATAAATTACTCATTTCTTACATCACAATACTTGCGTTCATACAGATAATATGTTATAATATATTATGTATATTTATAAATCTAAAGGAGGCTTATTTATGGATCAGCTTATAAAATTACTGAAAAACAACGCCCGTATCACAAACAGTGAGCTTGCCGTTCTTCTTGATAAAACAGAAGAGCAGGTTGCAGCGGATATCGCCAAGCTTGAAGCAGACGGCGTAATAAAGGGCTATTCCGCGATCGTTGACGAAAGTGCCTATGACCCTAATTCAGTTTTCGCTCTTATAGAACTTAAAGTCACCCCACAGTCACAGTCAGGCTTTGACGAGATAGCAAACCAGATCGCAAGCTATGAGCAGGTGGAGTCCGTCCGCCTTATGTCAGGTGCTTATGATATAATCGTTGCCGTGAACGGTGCAAACATCAGGGATATCTCACAGTTTGTTTCCCAAAGACTTGCCACTATCGACGCTGTCCAGTCCACCGCCACACACTTCGTGCTAAAGGTCTATAAAGACAACGGCATCATGATAAGCACAGATGATAAAGACGAAAGAGGTTTGATCTCCCCATGATAGATTATAATAAAGTGCTTTGCCCTGCCATAAAGGAAATGAAGCCCTCAGGTATCAGAAAATTTTTCGATATCGCACAGCAGCTGGAGGGCGTTATCTCCCTTGGCGTTGGCGAGCCTGACTTCAAAACTCCGTGGCTAATACGTCAGGAAGCTATCTCAACTTTGGAAAAAGGCAAGACCTGCTATACTGCAAACGCAGGTCTGATCGCTCTCCGTGAAGAAATAGCCAAGTATTTTCAGCGTACTATCCACACAAGCTATGACCCTAATAAGGAAATAATCGTCACTGTTGGCGGTTCTGAAGCTATCGACCTTACCATAAGATGCCTTATCCAACCCGGCGATGAAGTCCTTATAGTCGAACCGTCCTTTGTCTGTTATCGTCCTATCGTTTCCCTATGCGGCGGCGTTCCCGTGGTCATAGAAACAAAGGAAGAAAACGAGTTCCGACTTACAGCAGACGAGCTTCGTGAAAAAATAACCGACAAAACCAAGCTCCTTGTCCTGCCCTATCCTAATAACCCAACAGGTGCGATAATGCGCCGTGAGGATCTCGAAGCTATCGCAAAGGTGCTTAAAGATACCAATATCATGATAGCCTCAGACGAGATATATTCCGAGCTTACATATTCAGGCAAGCATTGCTCTATCGCAGAAATAGAGGGTATGCGTGAGCGTACTATCGTCATAAACGGCTTTTCCAAAAGCTTTGCAATGACAGGCTGGCGGCTTGGCTTCCTTGGCGGACCAAAAGAGATAGTGTCCCAAATGCTCAAGCTTCATCAGTATGCTATCATGTCCTCCCCTACTGTCAGCCAGTATGCCGCTATCGTTGCCATGCACAGTTGTCAGAAGGATATAGATGCCATGCGTAACGAGTATAATATCCGCCGTCGCTTTGTGGTGGATTCTTTCAATAAGCTTGGTCTTAAATGCTTTGCACCACAAGGCGCATTCTATGTTTTCCCTTGTATCAAAAGCACAGGCATGACAAGCACCGACTTCTGCGAAAAACTTGTTTACACCAAAAAGGTAGCCGTCGTGCCGGGAGATGCTTTCGGCGAGTGCGGAGAGGGCTATGTGCGTGTCTCCTACGCCTATTCCCTTAACCACCTGAGAGAGGCTATCAAACGTATCGGAGAATTTTTAGAGGATATCAAAAATGGTAACGTGCAGTAATTTAAAAATAAAAGCCTACGGAAAAATAAATCTTGCATTGGACATCGTTGGTAAACGTGATGACGGCTACCATATGCTAAATACTGTCATGCAGTCAGTGTCCTGCTTCGACCTCTTGGACTTCACACTCTCTGAGGGCGAGGGCATAGAGCTTACCTGCAAACTTGACAGCTTTCCAAAGGGCGATGATAATATCATCACAAAAGCCTACCATGCCTTTGCCGACTTCACCCATATCGACTTCGGCTGTAAAATAACAGTGAATGTGGATAAAAACCTCCCCTCACAAGCCGGCATGGGCGGAGGAAGTGCAGACGCCGCCGCTACCCTTAGAGCCTTGGACTTCATGTTTGATACAAGGCTCACCGATGAACAGCTCTGCTCCATAGGCGTGGCTCTGGGTGCAGACGTGCCTTTCTGTATTACAGGCGGCACAAGGCTCTGTCAGGGCGTTGGCGAAATAATGAGCAACCTGCCCTCACCCGACTGCGCTTTTGTCATAATAAAGCCCGATGTGGGTATCTCCACCCCAGAAGCTTTCAAAAAGTATGACAGCATTTCAAACCCAAAACGCTGTAATATGGACGTCCTGCTGAGATATATCGGCGGCGGAAAGCTTTTCGGCATATGCTCAAACCTTTTCAATGTGCTGGAATATGCCGCCGACCGTGAGGAGATAGCTCATGCAGTGCAGGAGCTTAAAAACAGCGGAGCGCTCTCCGCCCTTATGACAGGAAGCGGCTCAGCCGTTTTTGGAGTTTTCCCCGACATCGCTTCCGCACAAACAGCCGCAGAAAAGCTGTCAGGCTGGAGCTATAAGTGCGTTTGTCAGCCTGTAAAGCAGGGCTGGGAATTTGTATATTAATGAGGTGAAATAAGTGAGCAGAAATAAATGCAGAATTTGCGGATACAGATTTAAAAGCGACGATGAGATAATTTGTCCTGAGTGCTTCACAGCCCGTGACGAGGATATAAGCTGTAACAGCTTTTCAGGTGACCTGCACTCTCATGATCTCCGTGCCGATAACGAGCAGGACGGCTGGTTCGGTCAGTCTGAAAATGACACCTTCAAAGAAGAAAAGAACGATTTCGTGTCCGAGGAACGTAAAGAGGAATCAAGGGACGAGAATTTCCAAAGCACCTATACCCCACCTAAAAACCCGACCCCTCCACCAAGCTATTCAGCTTCAAGAGCCGAAAAGCTTGCCGCCCTCAATAACTACAGCCAACAGCGTGCAAGCTATAACCGCCCAAACAACAGCTCCTATAGCTTCAACGCCACGAACATAAATCACTCTAACAAAAAGAATGGCGGCAAAGGCTGCGTCACCGCCGTTGTTATAATCATTATCCTCATGTCCGTTATCCCCACACTTTTTAGCTTTTTTTCAAGCAAGCTCATCTCCGACAGATATGACGACTATGACTATGACTACGATTATGACGATACCTATAGTGAAGCCGAAGATGACTACACCGACCATTCCAACCTCTATGTAGCGCAAGACGCTGAGGACGGTACCTACAGCGTTCAGTATCAAGGCTATACTCTCACCGAACGTAAAGTAAGCGACCTGACCGATGAGGAAAGAAACTCCCTTTCAGGCGGTATTATAAGCGGTGACACAGTATGGGAAATAGATCTCGACCTTGATGTTAATGTCAGTGATAGCGACAGACAGGTTAAATTTACCTTTGCCTACAACACCGCCTATGACGAAAACGATAATTCATTTTTCTCAAACAACTTCTTCCCCGGTGAAAGCGACTACGACGACGATATGACCTATACGATCAAGTTCCTCGTCCCAGCCGATTCAAAGCGCACCACGTTCACTGCCTGCTTCCAGAATGACGATTGGATAACAGATTCATTCCAGTTTGAGATCCCGCTTGACAAAAACGCAGACTCATCAGGCGACCTATCCTCTGACTCCTACACCAAAATAGGCGGAGTTGACACAGCAGCATGAACGATATCCTTAAAAGCTGTACCCTCTGCCCAAGAGAGTGCAAAGTGAACCGATACGAGCATAAAGGCTTCTGCGGTGAAACTGCCAAAGTAAGGATAGCCCGAGCCGAGCTTCATATGTGGGAAGAACCTTGTATCAGCGGCACAAAAGGCTCAGGCACAGTATTTTTCTCAGGCTGCTGTCTGAAATGCTGTTTCTGCCAGAACTACGAAATATCCGCTCAGAGCAAAGGCTTTGAGCTTACCGAGCAAGAACTTGCAGACACTTTTCTGCGGCTTCAATCAATGGGCGCAAACAATATAAACCTCGTCAATCCCACTCATTTCGTTCCGCAAATAATCAAAGTGCTCGACCTCTGTAAAGGTAAGCTCACTATCCCCGTGGTCTATAACAGCGGCGGTTATGAAAAGCCCCAAACGCTGGAGCTTCTTCGTGGCTATGTGCAGATATTTCTACCCGACCTTAAATATTTTGACCCTACAATTTCGGATAAATATTCCCAAGCCGCAGACTATTTTGAAAACGCCGCTGCTTCAATACATAAAATGGCGGAGCTTTCAGGCAAGCCAACCTTTGACGAAAAGGGCATAATGCAGAGCGGCACAATAGTCCGACACCTTGTCCTCCCTACCCACCGTAAAGACTCCATAAAGCTTATGGAGTGGCTGGGCAAAAATTTTGCCAAAAACGAGATAATGATAAGTCTTATGAGCCAGTTCACCCCCGTGTATAAAGCCTTTGACTACAAAGAGCTTTGCCGTAAGACATCAACTTTCGAGTATAACACCGTCATTGACGCCGTGAACAAATACGGTTTCGAGGGTTTTGTCCAAAGCCGCACCTCCGCCGCCAAAGATTTTATCCCCAAATTTTATGACGAAAAATACTACTGATATGCAATTTTTTATCGGACTGTCATGCTAACATAGACAGCCCGATATTTTTTGTAATAAAATTGTTATACATTCCCTATTGACATTTTGAACAAAAAAGTTTATAATGTTAATGTAAGTTTGGTAAAACAAACTTGAATGGGGTAACTTATGGGGTAAACATTAGTCACCAACCGTAAAAAGGGCAGCAAAATTGCCGCCTGCATATAAGTTATCGAAAAGAGGTCATGCAAATGTCAAAGGCTTTCGGTTCAAGATATTCCATTGAAAATTCCGAGGAAGCAAAGGAGTATTTTGAGTTTGTAAAGGACCTGCTTGACAGCGATGTTGTAAACGAAATGAAAAATTTTCGTCATCACTATAGTACGACTTGCTATCAGCATTGCATCAATGTATCCTACTATAACTATCTCGTTTGCAGAAAATTGGGACTAAATTCAAGATCCGCAGCAAGAGCAGGTCTTCTTCACGATCTGTTTCTTTATGATTGGCGGGATCGTGAGAAGAAAAAAGGCGAAATGCCTCACGGAATGACCCACCCAAAGGTCGCACTCAACAATGCGAAACAGCATTTTGAGATAGGCAAGCGTGAGGAGGATATGATAGTCAAGCATATGTGGCCGCTGACCCTGAAATTCCCTAAATACGCTGAATCTTACGTTATCGTGTGTATCGACAAATACACCGCAATGTTGGAAATAGGCTCTTATTTGGGTCAGAAAATGAAAGAAAAAGCGAAAGCAATGCGAACAAAACAGCATTAAACCAAAGCGGACAGGCACACACCTGTCCGCTTTTTTGTACCTTTATATATACGATCATCTGTACAATTTCTCGTACTCTTGTTTAAACGTAAAAAAGACCGCCCCTAAGATAAGGGACGGTCTTTCCCGTTTATCAGGCAAAATAAACGGATATTGGTGTTTAGTGAATGTCGTTGTAAAGTGCAATGTAATCCTTGGCGGACTTTGTCCAACTGAAATTCTGCTTGAGCGCAGTGTTCACAAGTCTGCCCCACTTCATCTTGTCATCATAGTATGCCCTGGCTCTAACAACAGCGTCAAGCATATCATGTGCATTGTAAGACTTGAAAGTAAAGCCGTTTCCATTCTTGTCGCCTGCGTCATGGATACTGTCTCTCAAACCGCCTGTCTCTCTTACGATAGGTATAGTACCATATCTCAGAGCGATCATCTGAGCCAAACCGCAAGGCTCGCTCTGCGACGGCATAAGGAACATATCCGCACCAGCGTATATCTTCTTGGACAGCTCAGGCACAAAACCAATGGTCAGACCCACTCTGTCAGGATAACGATAATGCATTTCGCTGAAAAAGTCCTCGTATATCTTCTCGCCCGAACCAAGAATAGCAAACTTGCAGCCAAGCCTGATGATGTCCTCAAACACATACTTGATAAGGTCAAGACCCTTGTGTGAAACAAATCTCGTTACGATACCGATAACAGGCTCTTTTCCATGTGCCATGCCAAGCTCGCTGAGCAAAGCGTGCTTGCAAACAGCCTTGCCCGTCTTGTCATTCAAACTATAATTCTTAGCAATAACAGGATCAGTTGCAGGATCATAGATCTTCTGATCTATTCCGTTGAGTATTCCGCAAAGCTTGTATTGCTTGTTCACAAGCTCCCTGTCAAGACCATGTGAATACCAAGGATCAAGTATCTCCCAAGCATAGCTTGGCGAAACTGTCGTCACCTTGTCAGCCGTTTCAATGGCAGCCTTCATGAAGTTCACATCACCGTCATATGAAAGCAGATCCGTATGATAAAGCGGAATGCCCATTATGTCGTTGATAAGTTCTAAGCCATATTGTCCCTGATACTGAATATTGTGTATGGTAAATACCGTCTTGATATCCTCATAACCCTGCTGATAGCGGTAGAAAATATCATAATAAACAGGAACAAGCGCCGTCTGCCAGTCGTTGGCGTTTATAACATTTGGCTTAAAATCGATGTATCTCAGCAGCTCGAGAACTGCCCTTGAGAAGAATATAAATCTCTCAGCATCATCATAAAAGCCATACAGACCGTTTCTCTGGAAGTAATACTCATTATCCAAAAGATAATAAGTCACTCCGTTCACAACGCCTGTAAAAACGCCGCAGTATTGATTTCTCCATGCCACCGGCACAGTGAAATTCGTAACATATGTCAGCTTGTCCTTTAGCTCCTGCCTGATGGAGCTGTAATAAGGTATCACGACTCTGCAATCGTGACCCTCGGCATTGATCGCCGCAGGCAGTGAGCCTGCAACATCAGCCAATCCACCTGAAGCAATAAAAGGCAAAGCCTCACTTGCAGTATAAAGTATGTTCATATCCGAACCCTCTTTCCTAAGTCATTGCGACCTTTTTATACAGAAGCTCCCTTTCCTACATACATAGGATACTGCGGCGAGCTTGTAAGGATATGGTTTTCACAGATAGAAACGTTCTTGTCTGTGATAAGATAGTTAAGCTCAGCATTGTCACCAACAACAGTGCCCTGCATAAGGATACAGTTCTTGACCTTTGCACCCTTGCCTACCTTAACGCCTCTGAACAGTACAGAGTTCTCTACCTCGCCCTCTATGATACAGCCGTCAGCAATAAGAGAATTTGATACCTTGCTGTCCAGATCGTACTTAACAGGAGCGTTGTCGCTTACCTTTGTGTAGATAGAACGCTTTGGAACAAACAGCTTGCGTGCATTCTCAGGTTCAAGCAGAGCCATGTTTGACTTAAAGTAGCTTTCAGGGCTGTTGAGCTTGCTGAAATAGTTATCATACTCGTAGATCTTTATCTTAAGCTCTCTGCACTTCTCCTGAAGAATATTTCTCTCAAAGCTTACATTTCCTCTAGCCATTGCGTCATTAACAGTTTCAATAAGGAAATCCATTGACATAACGAACACATTAAGGCTCGTTGTGCAAGTTCCGCTGATGTCAGGATTGATAAGAACAGAGGTCACGTTCTTGTCAGCGTCAACGTTGAATACAGTTGAAGTCTTTATCTCATCAGAGCTGTAAACGCCGGTGTGTGCAACAGCAGTGATGTCAGCACCGCTTTCAATGTGAGCCGCAACGATAGGCTTGTAGTCAATGTTTGTAACAACGTCGCAGTCTGAAAGGATAACATATTTAGCTCTTGAGTGCTTGATAAAGCTCATTGCACCATAAAGAGCCTCTATCCTGCCTCTGTAAAGAGTGCTTTCAACGTTGCCGAATGGAGGCAGAATATAAAGTCCGCCCTTCTTTCTTGCCAGATCCCACTCTCTTGCAGAGCCGAGGTGATCCAGAAGTGACTGATAGTTAGATTTTGTTATAACACCGACCTCGCTTATGCCGCTGTTTACCATGTTAGACAGTGGGAAGTCGATAAGGCGGTATCTTCCGCCGAACATTACAGAACCCATAGTTCTGTTCTTTGTCATGTCGCCAAGAGTCGTGTCGTGCATATTAGCGAAAACAAGACCCAGTACGTTACCCATATTTACATCCATGTTTACTCGGTCCTTTCTTAGATATTCTCGTAAATTATTGCCTTAGGTGCAACAACACTGCCGTCAGAAACGGTCAGATTATTGCCCACTACAGCAACGCCCCATGAGTCCTTGTCCTCGATAGTTTCAGGTCTTGCACCGATCTGAGCGTTCTCACCGATAACAGTGTTCTCGCCAACGATAGCATACTCGACCTTTGCACCCTTCTTGACAACTGCGCCAGGCATAAGGATAGAATCCAGTATCTCAGCGCCCTCCTCAACAGTAACGCCGTCAGAGATCATTGAGAACTCTACAGAGCCGTCGATAACGCAGCCCTCTGTTACCATAGAGTTCTGTACCTGAGCGTTCTTTCCTATGCTCTGAGGTGGCATAACAGGGTTTCTTGAGTATATCTTCCAACTTGTGTCATAAAGATCGATAGGAATGTTAGGATTGATAAGGTCCATATTTGCTTCCCAAAGAGAGTCGATAGTTCCAACGTCCTTCCAGTAGCCGTCAAAACGATAAGCCACAAGCTTCTCGCCTGCTTCTCTCATGTCAGGGATAATGTTCTTGCCGAAGTCCTTTGAAGCTTCCTTGTCGTTCTCATTAGCGATAAGATAAGCTTTCAGCTTCTTCCAAGTGAATATGTAGATACCCATTGAAGCAAGGGTTGAACGAGGGTTCTTTGGCTTTTCCTCGAAGTCTATGATGTTGTCGTCCTCGTCTGTTATCATGATGCCGAAACGTGAAGCCTCTTCCTTTGGAACGTCCAGAACAGCGATAGTAGCGTCAGCGTTCTTAGCCTTGTGATATTCAAGCATCTTGTTGTAATCCATTTTGTAGATATGGTCGCCTGAAAGAACAACAACATACTCAGGGTCATATCTGTCTACAAAAGCGATATTCTGATAAATAGCGTTTGCAGTACCTGAATACCAATCAGCTCCTGAAGCTGTCTGATAAGGAGGAAGCACATGAACGCCTCCATGTATTCTGTCAAGATCCCAAGGCTGACCGTTTCCAATGTACTCATTGAGTACCAATGGCTGATACTGTGTCAGCACGCCCACTGTGTCGATACCTGAATTGATACAGTTCGAGAGAGGGAAATCAATGATACGATACTTAGCACCGAAAGGTACTGCCGGTTTTGCAACGCTCTGTGTCAGGGCATACAATCTGCTTCCCTGACCGCCTGCCAGCAGCATTGCAACACATTCTTTTTTGTTGAACATAATTAATTCACCCACCAATTTTTATTAAGTCTTATATTACTCAGCCTTTTTGGCTGTGGACTTCTTAGTTGTTTTCGCCTTAGCGGCTTTCTTGACAGCAGTTTTCTTAGCCGCAGTCTTTGTCTTTTTCTTATTCTCTGCCTTTTTCTCAGGCACAGGTTTTTCCTCTTTCTTCACCGTGAAATACATACAGGAGAACGCAGGAATGTCGATACAAACAGACTGATCGAAGCCGTGCATCTTCTCATCAACAGCCTTTACAGTTCCGTTAGTGTAAGGGGATCCGTCAACAGAAGACGAGTTGAACACCTCTGTATAGCTGCCCCAGTAAGGAACGCCAAAGCAGTATGACTTTCTTTCCACAGGAACGAAGTTGCACACAACGATGACCTCTCCGCCGTTTTTGTCAAAACGTCTGAAGATGATGATACTCTGCTTGAAGTCGTCATTTGATATCCAGCTAAAGCCCTCCCAAGAGAAATCTCTCTCCCAGAACTGAGGGTGGTCAAGATAGAAATGATTGAGGTTCTTGGAGTAGTTCAGATAATTGCGGTGGTTCTCATATTCGTCCACCATGAACCATTCCAGACCATTCTCGTAATCCCACTCTCTGAACTGTGCAAAATCAGCACCCATGAACAGAAGCTTCTTACCCGGGTGAGCCATCATATAAGCCATGAACAGCTTGCACTGCTTGAACTTATTGTCGATATCTCCGCCGTACATTTTATTTACCAATGAAGCCTTACCATGCACCACCTCGTCATGAGAGATAGGCAGAATAAAGTTTTCAGAGAAAGCATAGAAGAATGAGAACGTGAGCATATCATGATGAAAAGCTCTGTCAATAGGGTCAAGAGCCATATATTTGAGCATATCGTTCATCCAGCCCATGTTCCACTTGAAGTTGAAACCAAGACCGCCGTCGCTCGCAGGCTTTGTTACCATAGGCCATGAAGTTGACTCCTCGGCTATCATAAGGGTATTAGGGTTTCTTCCGAACACAGCGGTATTGAGATCCTTGAAGAACTGAACAGCTTCAAGATTTTCCTTTCCACCGAACTTGTTAGGCGTCCACTCTCCGTCACGTCTGTCATAGTCAAGATAAAGCATAGACGCAACAGCGTCAACTCTCAGACCGTCAACGTGATATTTTTCTATCCAGTAAAGAGCGTTTGAAATAAGGAACGACTTTACCTCGCCCTTTGAATAATCGAAAACTCTCGTTCCCCAAGTGAGGTGATCTGCCTTTTTCGGGTCAGAGTATTCATATGACGGACCGCCGTCAAACTCGAACAGACCTGCTTCATCTCTGGGGAAATGTGCAGGCACCCAATCAAGGATAACGCCTATTCCCGCCAAATGGAAAAGGTCTATCATTTTCATGAAGTCATAAGGCGTGCCGAAACGTGAAGTCGGCGCAAAATAGCCGATACCCTGATAGCCCCAAGAGCCGTCAAAAGGATATTCCGCCAACGGCATAAGCTCGATATGAGTATAGCCCATTTCCTTTATATAAGGAATTATAGTATCTGCAAATCTAACATATGAGAAATATTTTCCGTCAGGACAAGCCTTCCATGAATTGAGATGTACCTCATAGATGTTCATAGGGCAGTTGTAAATGTCCTTAGACTTCTTCTCGGTCATCCACTTTTTATCGCTCCAAAGATAATCGTCTATATCGAAAACCTTTGAGCCGGTGTTCGGAGCGACCTCCATGTGTGTACCGTACGGATCAGCCTTATAATGGGTCTTGCCGTCACAGCCGTGGATACAGTATTTATATGTATCATAAGTCTTAAGCCCTGTAACAAAAGCCTCCCACACCTCTGAGTCGTCTATCTTCTCCATTGGAGTGGCATTTTCGTCCCAGTCATTGAAATCTCCCACAACAGAAATGCCCTCAGCGTGTGCTGCCCAGACTCTGAAATAATAACCTTCTATGCCGTCTTTCTCTCCCTTATGGCAGCCAAGAAACTTATATGTTTCGCAGTTTGTGCCATTGTGGAAAAGATAGAGCGGCAGTTCATAATCCTTTGGAATAATATCTATCACAATTCAGCCTCCCTTGTCTTTTTGTGAAAACCGCTGAATAATTTCGGCGTTTCATATTTATATTTTAATCTTTTTTGAACAAATTTGCAATAGTTTTAGTAGTTATTCTCGTATTCGCACATATTTCAACAGACGATTTTATATATTTTGCACAATAGATTTTATATAATAACATAGGAAAAGTAAAGTCAAAGTATACAAAAGTAAAAAATTGCAGGCAAAAGTCGGCAAAGTCATTTACATTCATTTTTCATTCTCGTCACGAAGGGAAATTTTTGCGGCAATAATAGTTATATCGTCACGCCTGCCTCCTGTTCGCTGAGCAAGCGCCTTTGCGCCAAGCGCCGTGACTATCTCCTGAGCGTTCATTCCGTTACAGCGGAGTATCTCTCGTGCTGTAGCGTCCTCGACACCGTCTGAGGTCATAAGCAGAACGTCCCCGTCAAAGAGCTTAAGCTCGCTCACATCAGGAGTACACTCCGCAAGTATCCCAGCAGGAAAAGCCTGTCCGCCGATAGCTTTAAGACCGCCGTCACGGAAAAGAAAGCTTTGCGCCGCACCCGATTTCAGAAACTGCACCGTTCCGCCATTAAGCTCCAGCCGCATTATATCAAGGGTCGCAAAAGATTCCTCCCAGCCCTTAACTCTTAGCATAGAATTTATAAGCCTATGGGCTGTCTGCATAGACATTCCCGATCGTATAAGCCTTGTAACAAGACTTACGGAAAACAATGAATCCAGTCTTGCTCTTTTTCCTGTTCCCATGCCGTCTGAAAGGACGATATACTTTTCGTTGACGCTTGAATCGAAGACTTCAAAGCTGTCCCCCGAATATTCTCCGCTTGACGAAGCTGAAAAGCTTTTTATATCAACTGTGAATTTCGGTATTTCCGCAAAGGACATTCTGGTTATATTATCCACCTTGACTATCACAGGCATATCAAGGTCATAATCTATCATTTCTGAAAGCGTTGCTGTGAGCCTTACAAGATCACCCCTGAACTGAGCCGTTATAAAAACGTCCACACGCTGACAAAGGTTTTCGTCTATGTAAACGCAGGCTTTCACATTTGGATAGCCAAGGTTTGAGAAATGCTCCCTTACTCTTGCTGAAAGCTGAGGATCAACGCTTCTCACCTGACCTGCCCTGAAAGAAAGGTCGGATAAGATATCCTCCATGGAGGAAAGCTGTTCGCTTAAAAACTCACGCATTTCACGAACTCTCATGCTGTCGGCACGTTCTGCCACAAAGTCGGTATACAATTCATTGAAGCTTTTGCAAAGAAGCGACTTTCTCACACAGCCACCCAAATGCTTTTCAACATCGTCAAGGCTGAGGTTATTATATGTACAAACTATGCTTTCAAGCTTTGAAAAGCTGTCATCAAGCTGTACACAACGCTTACTGCACACTGAGTACATATCGCAATCGGTACAAACAACAGATCGTACACGCTTTGACAGTGTAGCTTCCTTTGAGCGTTTATCTATCGCCGCAGTGACCATTGTAAGCTGACCTCTGATACCGCCCAGAGTTCTCGAAGCCATGTTGAGCTTTGAAGAAGTGGTCTGCCCTACAAGGTCAACGGAATTTTTCACTCCCACCACTTTTTTTGCCACCCTTTTTATCACAGGAACAGGCAGGGCGATAAAAAGCACAGAGCCTATAAGCAAATCAGCAAACATTGAAAATGTATCACCGTTCACGCCCATTGCCACAAGGCTCACAAGTGAAACTGCAAGGAAAACAAGCACTATCACAAGAGAGCCGAATTGCAGAAAAGCTCCGCAGATAAGTCCTGACGTGGCAAGCAAAAGTGTATTTCTAGCAAGTGACGGAGTACAAAGGAGTACACCGCAGGTTGTCAATGCGCCAACAACTGCACCGCCTATATTTCTATACTTTCTCACTGCCATAAGCATACACAAAGTGCCTGCTATCCTGCCCAGGTTCACCACATGAAGCGGTGCAGCAGTGATGGTCGAGATAAACATAATATAAAGTATAGCTGTGAAAACTCCGTTTATTCCTGTGAGGTCAAAAACACCGCTTCGGTTTCTTTGACGTTTTACGGTCAGTGCGATAAAAACCACACAGCCACACATGAGCGAGCTTATCATTCGCAGTGAAGCCGTATATGTATCCGACGGCATTGCCACCGACATTACACAGCTGAAAAGAAGCATTGCTCCTGTTGTGAGGAGCGACACGAAAATAGGGTCGTCCTTATGGTCAGCAGAGGGCATCACAAGCCTTACCGCCCCTATAACAAGTATCGCACAAAGCTGAACGATACCCTCTGAGAATGTTCCGCTTACAAAATATGCAAGTGCAGAGCTTAAAAAAGCAGGTATCACATTAGTTCCCGAAAGCACTGCCACCGCCACGTTCATCGACGAGGGGAAGCCCAAGATCTTTCCGAAGCTTGCCGCAAACGCTGCTACCGCCGATAAAACAGCCATAAGTACATTCGTTTTGCCTGAGGTGTGAAATTTTGCCGTATGCCGAATTTTTTCCATTGCTTATCACGTCCTATGTTTCCAAAATGTAATAATTACATTTTAGCAGGACTATCAAGCGAAAGGTGTCGCAATATGGGCTTGAAATTGAAATACTGACCAAATTTACGGACAGATTTCAAAGCCACTCCCATACATCTTTTGAAAAAAGCACGATCAATGTTTGCGTAATAATTTTTAATTTGAGATATCCGAAGAACGGGACGTCGGATTTCTGCAAAGCAGAAATTGCGCCGCTCCCCTACATTTAATGTGCGGATAACGCAAGCAGATGTAAATGCAGGTTTTAGTTGTACGAAAATATGTACAATTAGATAAGCTTTCTAAGGGCTTCGGAAAATGTTATGAATTGTTCCATGGAAAGAGCTTCAGGACGGACGGAGGCAGGCAGGCCGCTTTGCTCTATCGCCTGATTTACTATAGATTTATCTATGCCCATTGATGATGATACGGAATTTGAGAGGGTCTTTCTTCGCTGTGAAAATGCTCCCCTAGCGACTTTAAAAAAGAACTTTTCGTCCGTCACGCCCTCGGGAGTCTTATCACGGATATCAAACCTCACCACGCAGCTGTCAACGTTAGGCGAGGGCATGAAGCTGCCACGGGAAACGTTGAAAAGCAGTTTCGGTACAGAAAAATAATTTATTGCCACTGTGACTGCTCCCATATCTCTTGTACCCATAGGGGCACAAAGACGTGTGCCTGCTTCCTTCTGCACCATGACGGTAACAGACTTTATGGGCAGACGTTCTTCAAGGAGCATCATCAATATGGGCGAGGTTATATAATAAGGCAGATTTGCACAAACGGCAACGTCCATGCCCTGAAATTCCTCAGCAATAAGCTTATGGAGGTCAGTTTCCATAACGTCGGCGTTTATTATCTTCACATTGTCATATTCTGCGAGAGTTTCTGCAAGAACCGGCATAAGCCTGTCGTCAATTTCGATAGCCACCACCTTGTCGGCACGCTTGGCAAGCTCGTTTGTGAGAACGCCTATGCCTGTGCCTATCTCGATTATGCCGAAGCCTTTTTTTGCATTGCCCATTTCGGCTATCTTGGGGCAAACGGAGGGATTCACTAAGAAATTCTGACCGAGAGCCTTGGAGAAAGTGAAATTGTGTCTTGCGAGAACATCTTTTATCACACTTATATTAGAAAGATTATCCATTTATTAATACACCTCAGATTAACTGATAAATCGACAAAAAATTAACAAAATAATTATATCATATTAACAAAAGATTGTCAACTGATTTGGAAAAGAATAATATTCCAATGAAGTAAAGAAAAACCCAGCGAAGCGATTTTGTGGTTTTGTACGATTTTTATTCAATTTTCAAGCTTCAAACAAGGTGCAGGAAGTGCTTTTCTGTGCGATCAGAACCTCTCATCGTGTTCACCTAACTCACGTTGACAAAATGTTTCCTCATACACTGCTACCTTGGAGGATATTCGATTTGGGATAATATCCTTATACTTATCCCGAAAAAGGAGTGCTTTGTTGCATAAAAAATGCAACAATTGCAGAAATGTTGCCAAATTAAAATATAAATCATTTATTTGCACAAATTACAATGTGATAAATTGTGCAGTATCACATATAAGATCGTAAGGGTTTATTTTTTATTGCCCGGGAAATAATATATGCGGAGGTGATAAAAATGAAAAATAACTCTTTTGCTCACGGGCAGGAATTGCCGCTGGGGCTGTCTATGGCTCTTGCTCAGGTGCCTGCGGCATATGCTTACTTCGCTAAGCTGGATCCGCTTCAAAGACAGCAGATAATCGACTCGGCACACTGTATACGCTCCAAAGAGGAAATGCGTGATCTTGTCAACAGCTTATCAAACGGTCAGATCACTGATACAAGTATTTTCTGAACAAAAAGTTAATGTAGACAAATTTCACAATAAATCAAAGATTAATTGATATAAATTTTATATAAATATGTGTTGAAATTTATCTATAAATATTGTACAATATTATTGTAAGGCTTTGTATGCTGTTATGGAGAAAATCAGTAAAAAAAGCTTTCGCAGACAGTTTTGCTCCGCTTTGCTGTCTGGTAATATTGTGCAGTATTTTTTGTATGTATTCAGGAGAGATGTATGACTGAAATGTGCTGTTTTTCATCAATTACATATTCTTTTATGGGTAGGTCTTTAAGTATAATTGCGTCCTGCCTTGATTTTTTGCACTCTAACAATCTAATTATGCACTGACTAAAACTGCAACGCCATTGTTGCAGTTTTTTATTTGTAATTTTTTGTTTTACTTGGAGGTATAAATTTATGAAAAAAGTTGCGGTAATAATGGGTTCTGACAGCGATTTCCCTGTTGTCAGCAAGGCTGTTGCTGAACTTAAGGCTTACGGTGTTCCTTACGAATGTCACGTTATGTCTGCTCACAGAACGCCTGCGCTTGCAAGCGATTTTGCTGACAAGGCTAAGGAAAACGGCTTCGGAGTTATAATCTGCGCTGCCGGAATGGCGGCTCATCTGGCAGGAGTTATTGCAGGTCACACAACGCTTCCTGTTATCGGTATCCCTTGCAAGGGTGCTAACTTCGACGGCATGGACGCTCTGCTTGCTACCGTTCAGATGCCTAGCGGTATCCCTGTTGCCACTGTCGCAGTTGACGGCGCTAAGAACGCTGCTATACTTGCTATTCAGATGCTTGCTCTTTCTGACGAGGGTCTGGCTGAGAAGCTTGAAAAGGCTAAGCAGGATATGATAGACGGCGTTGTGGCTAAGGACAAGGCTTTACAGGACAAGCTTGCTGCGCTTTGATTTTTTGATACAGACATATAGCTCGGCTGTATGTTATATTTGATATATCGGGGAAGTTCTGCTGTCGGCGGGCGAACGATGTTCGCCCCTACATATTAAAACGGCAGTGGATATGTTTTCGGTGTATCATATAAATAATGTAAATTAATTTATGGAGGAATAAATCTATGGAAAACATTGTAAAGACAGAACAGCTCTATGAGGGCAAGGCTAAGAAAGTATTCGCTACTAACGACCCTGATCTTGTTATCGTTGATTACAAGGACGACGCTACTGCTTTCAACGGCGAGAAGAAAGGTACTATCGTTGGCAAGGGTGCTATCAATAACAAAATGACAAACTATATGTTCAAGCTTCTTGAAAAAGAGGGTATCCCTACTCATCTTGTTGAGGAGATCTCTGACAGAGAGACTATCGTTAAGAAGGTCGAGATCGTTCCGCTGGAAGTTATCGTAAGAAACGTTGCAGCAGGAAGCTTCTCAAAGAAGCTCGGTATCGAAGAAGGCACAAAGCTCAAGCAGCCTACACTTGAGTTCAGCTACAAGTGCGACGAGCTTGGCGACCCATTCATCAACAAGTATTATGCTCTTGGTCTTGGTCTTGCTACTGAGGAAGAGATCGAGGATATCACAAAGTATGCTTTCAAGGTAAATGAGTTCATGCTCGGCTTCTTCAAGAACATCGGCATTGACCTTATCGACTTCAAGATCGAGTTCGGCAGATTCCACGGAAAGATACTTCTTGCTGACGAGATCTCACCTGATACTTGCCGTTTCTGGGATTCTAAGACACATGAGAAGCTCGACAAGGACAGATTCAGAAGAGACATGGGCGGCGTTGAAGAGGCTTACCATGAGATGATAAAGAGAGTAATGGGAGAATAATTTTTATGGGCGGTTTTTTCGGAGCTGTTTCAGCTAATGACTGTATTCAGGACGTTTTCTTCGGGACCGACTATCATTCACACTTAGGCACAAGGCGGGGCGGAATGACTTCATTCTCCCCTGAGCTTGGCTTTCAGAGAAATATTCACAGCATTGAAAACTCACCATTTCGTACTAAATTTGAAAAAGACGTTGATAAAATGAGAGGAAACATCTGTATCGGCTGTATAAGCGACACAGATCCTCAGCCGATAATGGTACGCTCCAAGTTAGGACTTTACGCAGTGTGCTCTATCGGTGTTATACAAAATGCCGCTAAACTGGCTGACGAACTGCTTGAAAAGGGCTGCGCAAACTTTGAAACAATGAGCAGCGGCGCTATCAATTCCGCAGGGCTTATCGGTGCGCTGATCGCACAGAAGGACAGTTTTGTTGACGGCATAAGATACGCACAGGACAAGATAGAAGGCACGATGTCACTTGCTATAATGACAGACAAGTCAATGATCGTTGCCAGAGATAAGGACGGACGGCTTCCTATTATAATAGGACAGCGTTCTGACGGATATTGCTTTTCTTTTGAATCATTTGCATATCAGAAGCTTGGATACTCCACCTGTCACGAGTTAAAGGCGGGAGAGATAACTGAGATAACCAAGGACGGCTACAATATTCTCAGCGAGGGTACAGACAAGAAAAAGATCTGCACTTTCCTTTGGACTTATTACGGCTACCCTACCGCTTGCTATGAGGGCGTGAACGTTGAACTTATGCGAACACGCAACGGCGAGATAATGGCGGAGAACGATATGAAAAACGGCAGGCTCCCTGACGTTGATTTCGTTTGCGGAATACCTGATTCGGGCGTTCCTCACGCTATAGGATATGCAAACAAAAGCGGCATACCTTTTGCAAGACCGTTCATCAAGTACACTCCTACATGGCCTAGAAGCTTTATGCCAACAAGCCAGTCTATGAGAAACAGAGTTGCGAAGATGAAGCTTATACCTGTTCACGAACTTATCGAGGGTAAGAAGCTTCTGTTCGTTGACGACAGTATCGTCAGAGGAACTCAAATGAGGGAAACTGTTGAGTTTCTTTATGAGAACGGTGCAAAGGAAGTCCACATGAGATCAGCCTGTCCTCCTATCATGTATGGCTGCAAGTATCTAAACTTTTCACGCAGCACCTCGGAGCTTGAACTTATCGCAAGACAGATCATTGATGAGAACGAGGGTATCGAGGGAGTTAAATACATTGAAGAATACAGCGATTCAAGCACTGAGCGTGGCAAGCTCCTCAGGGACGAGATATGCAGGAGACTTAAGCTTACCTCTGTTGAATTCCAGTCGCTTGAAGGCACTGTAAAGGCTGTGGGACTGCCAAGCTGTGAGCTTTGCACCTACTGCTGGAACGGAAGGGAATGATCTAATTGGTAACAGGTATCCATGAAGAATGCGGCGTTTTCGGCATTTATACTAACAAGACAAGCGATGTTGCGGCTCAGACTTATGTATCTCTTTATGCATTACAGCACAGAGGTCAGGAGAGCTGCGGTATCGTTGTAAACGACGACGGCGTGTTCAGCTATCACAAGGACGTGGGTCTTGTCAATCAGGTTTTTGACAAAGAAACTCTCGAACGGCTCGGCAAGGGCAATATTGCTATAGGTCATGTGAGATATTCGACCACAGGCAACTGCAATGCTTCAAACGCTCAGCCGCTTGTTGTTCGTCACATAAAGGGTCCTATGGCTATCGCTCACAACGGAAATCTTACTAACGCAAGAGAACTTAGAGAGCAATATGAAAACAAGGGCATGATATTCCACAGCACAAATGATACTGAGGTGATATCATACGCCATAACCGAGGAACGTCTTAGAGCACCGTCTATACAGGCGGCGCTTGAAAAGGCTATGTACAGGATAAAGGGTGCTTATTCGCTGCTCGTTATGTCGCCGACAAAGCTTATTGCGGCGAGAGATCCTGACGGCTTCAGACCCCTTTGCCTCGGAAAGATAGACGACGGCTATGTGGTAGCGTCGGAGACCTGTGCTTTTGACAGCATCGGCGCTGAATACATAAGAGATCTTAAACCGGGTGAGATGATAGTTATTGACAAAAACGGTGTGAACTCTATCACGACTCACTGCGGTAAAAAGGGTACTATATGCGTATTTGAATATGTATATTTTGCCAGACCTGACTCTGTTATCGAGGGGTCGAGCGTTCACATGGCAAGGCTCAGGGCAGGAAAATATCTTTGGAGAGAACACCCTGTTGACGCTGATATCGTCATAGGCGTGCCTGACTCGGGACTTGACGCTGCGCTGGGATTTTCTCAGGAAAGCGGCATTCCATACGGCATTGGATTTATCAAGAACAGATACATAGGCAGGACGTTCATTCAGCCTAGCCAGACAGAGAGGACGAACTCCGTCAAGATAAAGCTCAACGCTATTTCAAGCACTGTTAAGGGCAAGAGGGTCGTTATGATAGACGACAGTATCGTCAGAGGAACGACTTCGGGACGTATCGTCAAGCTGCTGAGGGACGCAGGTGCAAAGGAAGTTCACGTTCGTATCTCCTCCCCTGCATTCATTGCACCATGCTATTTCGGAACGGATATAGACAGCAAGGAAAATCTTATCGCCTGCAAGATGACCAATGAAGAAATATGCGAATATATCGGTGCAGACAGCTTGGGATATCTCAGTGTTGAAAGCGTTAAAAAGCTTGCGGGAAATTCAAAGTGCGATTTCTGCGTAGGCTGCTTTACAGAGAAATACCCTATCGAAGTTCCTAAGGATATGCCTAAGGACAAATTTGAATCGAAGATATCGGAAAAGAAGTAAATAACTGAAAGGATATTTTATCATGAATACAAACAGTTTTTCAAACAGCTACAAGGAAGCAGGCGTTGACGTAACGGCAGGCTACAAGGCAGTTGAGCTTATGAAGCAGCACGTTGCAAGAACCATGACGAGCGGTGTTCTCAGCGGCATCGGCGGCTTCGGCGGTCTGTTTGAGCTTGACATGACAGGTATCACAAAGCCTGTTCTCGTTTCAGGCACAGACGGCGTTGGCACAAAGCTCAAGATAGCTTTTCTTATGGACAAGCATGACACAGTTGGTATCGACTGCGTGGCAATGTGCGTAAACGACATTATCTGCTGCGGTGCAAAGCCACAGTTTTTCCTTGACTACATCGCTGTTGGCAAGAACTATCCTGAGAAGATAGCTCAGATAGTTTCTGGTGTTGCTGAGGGCTGTGTACAGTCAGGCTGTGCGCTTATCGGCGGCGAAACGGCTGAGATGCCCGGTTTCTACCCTGTTGACGAATATGACCTTGCAGGCTTCTCTGTTGGCGTTGTTGACAAGGACAAGATACTTGACCCAAGCACTCAGAAGGCCGGGGACGTTATGATAGCTATTAAGTCAAGCGGTGTTCACTCAAACGGCTTCTCACTGGTAAGAAAGGTATTCAGCGTTGACGAAAAGACTCTTTCTGTTCACTATGACGAGCTTGGCAAGACACTTGGCGAGACACTGCTCACACCTACAAAGATATATGTAAAGGCTGTTATGAGCCTGCTTGATTCTGTTAAGGTAAAGGCTATATCACACATCACAGGCGGCGGATTCTATGAGAACATTCCACGTTCACTTCCAAGCGGTCTTTCTGTTAAGATAGCAAGAAGCGACGTTCAGGTGCTTCCTATTTTCGACGTTATCGCAAAGACAGGAAACATTCCTGAGAGAGATATGTTCAACACATTCAACATGGGCGTTGGTATGACAGTTGTTGTTGACAAGGCTGACGCTGACAAGGCTATCGAAGCTATCAAGGCGGCAGGCGAAGAAGCTTACATTCTGGGCGAGCTTGTTGACTCTGACATGGGCGTTATCATCTGCTAAGGGTAAAGAGATATGAAGAAGATTTGCGTTCTTGTTTCGGGCGGCGGAACAAACCTACAGGCGCTTATTGACGCTGAAAAAAGCGGCATTATAAAAAACGGCAAGATAACCTGCGTTATATCCTCGAAAGAGGGTGCTTACGCTCTTGAGAGGGCGAAAAATGCAGGTATCGGCACTGTTGTTATTCCGAGAAAGGAATATGCTGACAGCAAGAGTTACAGCGAGGCTATTCTGGCGGAGCTTAACAGGCAAGGGGCTGACCTTGTGGTGCTGGCCGGATTTATGATAATTCTTGACGAGTGCGTCACAAAGGCTTATCCTTACAGGATAATAAACGTTCACCCTGCACTGATACCGTCATTCTGCGGCGAGGGTTTTTACGGACTTAAAGTTCATGAAAAGGCTTTGGAATACGGCGTTAAGGTATCGGGTGCGACTATACATTTTGTAAACGAAAAGGCTGACGCAGGTGCTATTATTTTGCAGGGTGCTGTAGATGTTGCAAATGACGAAACGCCTGAGAGTTTACAGAAGAAGATAATGGAAAACGTTGAATGGAAGCTGCTGCCAAAGGCGGTTTCGCTGTTCTGCGAGGACAGGATAAGCATTAAGGACGGCAAGGCTTACGTTGACCTTAAAGACTGAGAAAAATTATGGAGGACAAGATATGAAGACCCTTAATATTTATGACGAGCTTAAAAGCAACTCATATCCGGGCAGAGGTATCGTTATAGGCAAATCTGCTGACGGAAAGAGTGCGGTAACGGCTTATTTTATCATGGGCAGAAGTGTTAATTCAAGAAACAGAGTTTTCACGGAAACTGAGGACGGAATAAAGACAGAAGCTGCTGACCCTAGCAAGCTTTCTGACCCACACCTTATTATATACTCCCCTGTTCGTGTGCTTGGAAACAAGACTATCGTTACAAACGGCGATCAGACGGACACTATTTACGAGCTTATGGACAAGCAGCAGACTTTTGAGCAGTCACTGAGGACGAGAGAGTATGAGGACGACGCTCCAAACTACACTCCTCGTATTTCAGGTATCATGCACGTTGAGAACGGCGCATATAATTATGCTATGAGCATACTCAAGTCCGCTGACGGCAACCCTGACTGCTGCGAGAGATTTACTTACACATACACCAACCCTCTTGACGGTGTGGGTCATTTTATCCACACTTACATGGGTGACGGCAATCCTCTGCCAAGCTTTGAGGGCGAGCCTAAGAAGGTGGAGATACCAAACGATATTGAGGAGTTTACTGCAAAGCTGTGGAACGCACTCAACGAGGACAACAAGGTTTCGCTGTTTGTAAGATACATTGACATTGCAAGCGGAAAGGCTGTTTCTAAGATAGTAAACAAATACAGCAAGTAAGCAAAGGATCATAGACAGGGAGTTTGAAAAATGGAGTTAGTTGCTCTAAGATGTCCCAAATGCAACGGTGAGCTTGAGGTCCACGAGGGACAAAAGCGGACGTTTTGCAAATACTGCGGCTCACAGATACTTCTTGATGACGGCAACAGGATAATCAACGTTATCGACGAGGCAAAACTCAAAGAAATAAAGCTCAACAAAGAGGTCTCAGACTTTGACAGAAAGCTCCAAAACGAAGAGGACAGGGGCAGATACAAGTCTGCATCACAAAGACAGGGCTGGATAATTCTTTCCATTGTTTTGCACGTTGTTTTTACACTGCTGTTCAGCGGTGCTGTTATGTATCAGTCGGTATTCGCCATAATTGCGGCAATATGCGTTTGGATAGGCTTTCCGATACTTTTGGCGGTGGTCAAGCCGAGAAACGCAGGAGGGCTGAGCAGAATAAAGACTGCGGTACTGTTTTACATAACGTTCACGGTGATTTTCTTCGCTGTGGGTAAAATTAACTTGAAGTATTTGAAATAGTCGGGGGGGAAGTAATTTGGAGCTTATCGCACTTAAATGCAAACACTGCGGCGGCGAGATAACCATTGAGGAGGATAAAAAGATCGTCTACTGCCCTTACTGCGGCACTCAGAACTACATTGATGACGGCACGAGAACTGTCAAGATAGTTGACGAGGCAAAGCTTGAAGAGGTAAGGCTGCGGCAGGAGGAGTTTCTTAAAAGAAAAGCCTCGGAGGAGGCACTCAACAGCGTAAGGGACAGAAAGCTAAAGCAGCGGAGAATATGGCGTATATTTATGTCGGTCGCCCACGCTGAACTTGTGATACCTGTTTTTATGCTTATGAAAAATCAAGACGAAACGCCAAGCATAAACCTTATTCTCTTTACACTGGGATATATGCTCATTGTACCGATAATACTGGGCGTTACAAGACCTACTATTCCGTCAAAAAAGTGGGACGTAAAAGAGAAAGGCAAAGGCAGGCTGATACTGCTTTTCTATATGTCATTTATTGCGGTGCTTATTGTGGCGGTCATGGCAGGAGTGGCGTTATTTGCAATGGACTGACGCAAAGGGACTATTCATAAAATATAACGGAGGTAAAAATTATGGCAAATGAAATGCTTTTAAAATACGGCTGCAACCCTAATCAAAAGCCGTCAAGAGTATTTATGGAGGACGGAAAGGATCTTCCTATCGAGGTGCTCAACGGCAAGCCGGGTTACATCAATCTGCTTGACGCATTCAACGGCTGGCAGCTGGTAAGAGAGCTTAAAAAGGCAACTGGTATGTGTGCTGCGACTTCTTTCAAGCACGTTTCACCTGCCGGTGCTGCTATCGGCAAACCTTTGAGCGACATTGAAAAGAAGATATATTTTGTTGACGATCTGGGTGAGCTAACTCCCCTTGCAAGTGCTTACGCAAGGGCAAGAGGTGCTGACAGAATGTCATCATACGGCGATTTTATCGCACTTTCTGACGAGTGCGACGCATGCACGGCTAAGATGATTCAGAGAGAAGTTTCTGACGGTATCATTGCACCGGGCTACACTGACGAGGCTCTTGAGATACTCAAGTCAAAGAGAAAGGGTACATACAACATCATCAAGATAGATGAGAACTATGTTCCTGCACCTATTGAGAGAAAGCAGGTTTTCGGCGTAACTTTTGAACAGGGTCGAAACGAGCTGAAAATAGACAACGATATGCTCACAAATATCGTGACAGACAACAAGGAGATTCCTGAGGACAAGAAAACTGATCTTGTTATCTCACTTATCACACTTAAATACACACAGTCTAACAGCGTTTGCTATGTAAAGGACGGTCAGGCTATCGGTATCGGTGCAGGTCAGCAGTCAAGAATACACTGCACAAGACTTGCAGGAAACAAGGCTGACATATGGTGGCTCAGACAGCACCCAAAGGTTCTGGGACTTCAGTTCGTTGACAACATAAGACGTCCTGACAGAGATAACGCTATCGATGTTTACATTTCTGACGAGCATGATGATGTACTGGCTGAGGGCGTATGGCAGAACACATTCAAGGTAAAGCCAGAGGTGCTCACTGAGGCTGAAAAGAAGGAATGGCTTGCAAAGAACACAGGCGTTTGCCTTGGTTCTGACGCTTTCTTCCCATTCGGTGACAACATCGAGAGAGCTAAAAAGAGCGGCGTGGCTTACATTGCCGAGCCGGGCGGATCTATCAGGGACGATCATGTTATCATGACTTGCAACAAGTACAACATGGCAATGGCATTCACCGGAATAAGATTGTTCCATCACTAATTTTTGTGCATTAATGCAAAACAATAAAGGTCAAGAAGAAAAGGAGAAATTTATTATGAAAAAGTTACTTGCATCACTCATGGCACTGTCAATGGTATTTGCAGTTACAGGCTGCTCAGAGTCAAGCGATTCAAGCAGTGAGTCAAAGGTTGAGGCTGCAAAAACCACAACAACTACGACTGCACCTGCTGTCGAGTCTAAGGCTGACACAACAACTACAACTGCTGCACCTGAGGAGTCAGTTGCTGACACAACAACTTCTGCTAACGACACAACAAGCACCGGTGACGAGGCTAAGGGAACTTATAAGGATAATGTTTACACAAGCGATCTGTATACTTTCAAGATCGACTCAAAGAAGTGGGCAATGCAGGAGTCCGCTGGTGTTGACGTAATGTTCACATACGCTGACGCAGGCGATGATGCTGAGCTTGAGTCTGCTTCTATCAACGTTATCTCAATGTCAAACGATCTGCTCAATGGTCTTACAGCAAGTGATTATGCTGACCAGATCAAGCAAACATATAATTCCATGGACGGCTACACTGTTACAAACGACAAGGAAGATAAGTTTGCAGGCAAGGACGCTTACATTGTTGACGTAACAGGCGAGATCGGCTCACAGAAGGTACTGCTCAATCAGATAATCACTTCTGACAACGGCAACCTTGTTGTTATCACATATGGTGCAAGCGAGAACGCTTACAGCAAGCTTTCTGACGAGTTCAAGACAGTTCTTGACAGCTTTGAGCTTAAGTAATAATATACGAAGTAAATAAATGACGATACCGCACAGCATAGGTGTGCGGTATTGTTATAATTGGAAAAACACACTGAGGAGGTCTGAAAATGGACATATTAGTTGTTGGCGGAGGCGGACGTGAACACGCTATCGTTATGAAGCTTGCGGAGTCCCCTAAGGTAGGAAAGCTTTACTGCACACCTGGAAACGGTGGCATTTCACGCTATGCAGAATGTTTTGATGTTGCGGCAACGGATATCGAGGGCGTTGTGGCTCTGGCAAAGAAGCTTAAAGTAGACATGGTGGCTGTTGCACCTGACGATCCGCTTGTACTTGGAATGGTAGACGCTTTGCAGGCTGAGGGCTTCAAGACCTTTGGTCCTAAGAAAAATGCGGCTATAATCGAGGGTTCAAAGGTCTTTTCTAAGGATCTTATGAAGAAATACAATATTCCTACAGCCAAATACGAGGTGTTCACAAACAGTGAGGACGCTATAAAATATGTCAAGGAACAGAACACATACCCTGCTGTTATAAAGGCTGACGGACTTGCACTTGGCAAGGGCGTTATTCTGGCGGAGAGTGAGAAAGAGGCTGTGGAGGCTATACACTCAATGATAGATGACAAGCAGTTCGGTGAGAGCAGTTCCACTATCGTTGTGGAGGAATATCTCACAGGTCCTGAGGTTTCTGTGCTTTCATTCACTGACGGCAAGACTGTTGTTCCTATGATCTCTTCAATGGATCACAAGAGAGCGTTGGACGGCGACAAGGGTCTGAACACAGGCGGAATGGGTACTGTTGCACCTAACCCTTACTACACTGAGGACATTGCCAAGGAGTGCATGGAGAAGATCTTCCTGCCGACTATCAATGCAATGAATGCTGAGGGCAGGACTTTTGAGGGCTGTTTGTATTTCGGACTTATGCTCACCCCTAATGGTCCAAAGGTAATTGAATACAACTGCCGTTTCGGCGACCCTGAAACGCAGGTCGTTCTTCCTATGCTGGAGGGCGATCTGTGCGAGATATTTGAGGCTATTTATGAACACAGGCTGGCTGATGTCAAGATCGGCTGGAAGTCGGGTTACTGCACTTGTGTTGTTATGGCGAGCGGAGGATATCCTGTTAAGTACAAAAAGGGTATCGAGATGTTCGGTATGGACGACAAGGGTCAGGTAGACGGAGCATTCATTTATCACGCAGGCACTAAGTACGAGGACGGCAAATTCTACACAAACGGCGGACGTGTTCTGGGTGTTACTTGCAATGCTTACACGCTTCAGGGCGCACTGGACAAGTCCTATGAGGCTGTTTCCAAGATAAAGTTCGAGGGAGAGCATTTCAGAAAAGACATTGGTCAGAAAGCACTCAAGGCACTGCCAAAAGATTCTCTTGATCTTGAATACAAGCAGGACATGGAGGACTACATCGAAGAAAACGGCGTTTATCTAAGACAGTAGGATATATAAAACGGGCGGAGAGATCCCGTCCGTTTTTTTGTACAGATAATACGTTTATAAATACAAAGACCCCCTCGGACATTTCTGTCCAAGGGGGTCTTTGCTATGTGTGGGAAGTAAAAATTACTCGTCTGCTTTTTCAATAGCCGCAGTTTCGTAAATATACTTAACTGAGCTTTCAACACCATCGGCTGCGCCTGAGAATGTTGTTGAATCCTCGGCTGCTTTCTTGAGAGCGTTAAGTCTGTCGATAAGTCCCTTGAGGTCGTTGTTGTAGATGTCAAGGAGCTTGCCGATGCCCTCGTCCTTATACTTAGCCATGCCGTCTTTAAGGGTCTTTGCACCGCTTTCAAGCTTCTTAACACCTGATGAAAGCTGTGAGCTGCCGTCTTTGAGCTGACCGATACCGCTGAACAGCTCTGCACTGCCGCTTGAAAGTGTTGTTGTACCCTGTGCAAGCTCTACAAGTGATGAATAGAGTGTTGCAGTACCGTCTTTTAGCTGCTTGCTGCCGTTGTCAAGCTGACCAAGACCGCTGTCAAGAGTTTTTGCACCGTTTGAAAGCTTTGATACGCCTGAGTTCAGGCTGTCAACGCCCTTATCAAGCTTGCTTGCGCCTGCCTGTGCTGAGCTTACTCCTGCGGAGAGGTTCTTTGTGCCTGCGGAGAGTGTAGCTGCACCGCTGTTAAGCTCCTTGCTGGACTTAGCAAGTGTGCCGATACCGGTTTTAAGTGCAGAAGCACCCTCGTTTACTGTTTTAAGTCCTGTATTCAAATTATCAACGCCTGCGACAAGACCTTTCTTCTTATCGTTAAGACCATTGTATATCTGAGTTACGCCGTCAACAAGCTGTTTGCCCTCGGTTGCCATTGTGCCGACACCTATTGAAACATCGCCAAGGCCGCTCTGTGCGCCCTGCTGATACTGGATAGAGCCATTTACGGCTGCTATCATATTGCTTATGCTCGTATACTCTGCTGAGCCTTCTTCGTAATTGCCGAGAAGCTGCTCAAGTCCTGCGAGTACCTGCTGGTCGTATGCGATAGACTGTGTAAGTGCGTTATCTACCTTTGTTATGCCATTTGAAAGAAGTTCAACGCTTGCAGGGAGTGACTGCACCTTTTCATAGAGTGTGGAAACGCCTGCATTAAGTGTTGCAACGCCTTTTTTCAGTGCAGTTGAACCGTCATAGGTCTGCTTTGTGCCTGCGGCAAGGTTTTTAGAGCCTGTCTGGAGGTCGCCTACGCCTGTAACAAGCTTATTTGTGCCTGCGGCAAGGCTTGCAGCACCGTTATTTACCTGCTGTGCGCCTGAGGATACTTGTGAAAGTCCGCTTGAAAGTGATGATGAGCCGTTCTTCAAAGTTGACATACCGCTGTTTACCTGATCGAAACCACCGAGGAGGGCTGTTGAACCGCTGTGAGCTGTGGAGATACCTCTCATAAGCTCGCCTGTGGAAGAATCAAGGGTCTTTGCTCCGTCACGAAGCTTTGTTGCACCGCTGTTAAGTGTCTTTGCACCATCGTCAAGTGACTTAGAGCCTGAATAAAGCTTGTCGATACCTGTGATAAGTGTTCCTGAGGAATCGGACAGCTTCTTGATGCCTGCGTAAAGCTCTGCTGTGCCGTCTACAAGCTCATCTGTAGCATCAGAAAGCTCATCAAGCTTATCCTGAAGATCGTCAGCATCACCGATATCGCTAAGGTCAAGCTTTGAGAAGATGTCAGATGTTGCGACTGTGAGAGAGGTCGTTGACTCGAAGTCCTTTACGTCTGCTGTGAACTCAACGTACTCCGGTATCTCGATATCTTCGTTATCCTGAAGATCAAGGCTCTTTGTAAGGCCAGGCATTGCAACGCCTATAAGTATCTGTCTGCTTCCGTCTGAAATGAGCTTGCCATTTGTTACTTCAACGTTTGAATAAACGTTAGTATCAAGGATAGCTGTTGTTGCCATAAGGTATGGAACATAGATATCTGTTTTCTTGCCGTTTATCTTGACAGTTTTCTTATCGTTGTTCGTATAGTCATATCTTACTGTAAGCTTACCGCTCTTGCCTGCGAGGTCCTCAGGCTTTATCTCCTTGCCGTCAAGGGTATATGTTACCTTTACATCAACCGGGAGTGCCTTATCGGTATAGCCCTTATAGTAAATATCTCCGCCCTCGGTATCCCATGTGAGCTTATCACCATTGGCTGTAAAGCCCTCGTCTGTTTTAACATTCTCGATATCTGTCAGGTTGGAAACGTCCTCCAGCTTCTTTACGCCCTGTGGGTTTTTCAGCCAGTTGGAAACGACTGTTTTTGTCTTGTTGCCGGAAGCGTCAGTGATAACATAAACTGTTTCTTCCTTAGCCTGCTTTTCTGTATCGCTGTCAGACTTATCAGCTTTCTTTGTATCTTTTGTATCTTTTTTATCTGATTCGCTCTTTGTTGTTGAGGCAGTGCTGTCGGCAGCGGAAGAGCTGTCTGACTGAGCTGCTGCATAAAGGCCTGTGCAGCCTGCGGAAAGAAGTACAGCAAGTATGCCTGCAAGAACTCTTGAATACTTTTTCATAACTATATCTCCTTTACGTATTAGTGAATTTCAGGAAGCTTATAAAGCTTATTTTCTTTTTTCTTCATGCCCATTGTTGTATTGATTATTACCTTATCGAACAGCATAAGCATTGAAGGAAGTATGCAGATAACAGTTATCATACTGATTATTGCACCTCTTGACATAAGCGTACAAAGCTGTGAGATCATATCTACGCTTGAATATACGCCAACGCCGAATGTTGAAGCGAAGAAGCCAAGTGCGCTGACCATGATAGACTTCATTGAAGTGGTGAGTGCGATAGTGACAGCTTCATGCTTATCTTTGCCTGCGTTACGCTCGGTCTTATATCTTGTTGTCATAAGGATAGCATAGTCAACTGTTGCACCAAGCTGGATAGTACCGATTACTACCGACGCTATGAACGGTATGGTGGTATTCGTAAAGCACGGAACACCCATGTTTACTGTGATAGCAAATTCGATAACGGCTACCAGAATGATAGGCAGTGAAACTGAACGGAGCGCAATAAGAATGATGATAAAGATAGCGGCGATAGAAACTACGTTTACTACCTTGAAGTCATGATCTGTTATGTCGATAAGGTCTTTTGTAGCAGCCGCCTCACCGATAAGCATTCCGTCCTTATCGTAGGATTTAAGTATCTTGCTAAGCTCATCTATCTGGGCATTCTCTTCATCAGAAGCTACCTTATATTCAGAGCCGACCAGCATGAGCTGCCATTTGTCGCTCTTGAGTATTTTTGTTACTGAATCAGGAACCATCTCACGAGGAATAGACGGACCGATAAGAGTATCAAGTGACATTGAGAAGCTTACTCCGTCAACCTTGCCCATTTCGTCGAGCATAGAGTTTACTTCCTTTGGCTTCATATCAGCGTCAACCAGGAGCATATGGGTCGTTGCCATGTTGTATTCCTCATCTAGCTTTGTGTTTGCGATAACACTGTTGAGATCCTTTGGAAGAGTATCTGTCAGGTTATAGTAGACATTGGTGTTTATCTGACCATATACGGCAGGGATAAGTACAACTATAAAGAGTACAATAAATGCTGCATGGTGCTTGATAATGAACTTTGAAGGCTTTTCAAGGCTTGGAACAAGGTCTTTGTGCATTGTTTTTTCAAGTGCCTTATCGAAGACAAGTATCATTGACGGGAGAACTGTTATGCAGCAGATAACGCCAATAACAACGCCCTTTGCCATTACGATACCCATGTCCATGCCAAGCTCGTAGCTCATGAAGCAAAGTGCAAGGAAGCCTGCAACTGTTGTTATGGAGCTTGAAACGACTGAGGTGATAGTTTTGCCGATGGCGACTGCCATAGCCTCTTTGTTGTCACCAGGGTGCTTTTCTTTCTCCTCTTTGTAGCTGTGCCACAGGAAGATCGAGTAGTCTATCGTTACCGCAAGCTGAAGCACGGCTGCCAGAGCTTCGGTGATGAACGATATTTCGCCTTGTATGAAGTTCGTTCCCATGTTGTAGATTATCGCCATGCCCACGCTGAGCATAAAGAACAGTGGGATAAGGAACGAATCCATTGTAAGTGCAAGTATGATACTTGTAAGTATTACTGCGATAACAACATACATCGGAGCTTCCTGCATTGTCAGATCCTTGATATCCTCAACGACTGACGACATACCGCTTACGAAACACTGTTCACCGGCGATGCTTCTTATCTCCTTGACAGCTTCAAGTGAGCCGTCAGCGGAGGTCGCCTCGTCAAAAAAGACAGCCATCATTGTGGAGTTATCTGTATTGAAGAAATCGTAAATATCATCAGGAAGAACTTCCTTTGGAAGTGAAACGTCTGCCAAGGTGTCATACCAGAGAACATCGCAAACGTGGTCTACCTTTTCGATCTTCTCCTTGACCTTTTCAACGTCCTTATCGTCCATGCCGTCAAGCATTACCAGCGAAAAGCCACCCTTGCCGAACTCGTCAAGCATTATATCCTGACCTTTCATGGTTTCAATGTCTGACGGGAGGTATGAAAGAATATCATAGTTTATTCTTGTGCTGAGAAAACCGAATATTGACGGTATCAGCAGCAGAACGCTGACTATGAGTATCGGTACTCGGAGCTTTACAACTCCTCTGCCAAATTTCTGCATCAAATGTCATTCCCTTCACATAGTTTTGACCTTTCGGTCTTTTAACAATTCATAGTATACATCAAAAATGACCAACAGTCAATAGTAAAATGACCATTAGTCATTCTTTTTGTAGAGTTGCACAAAATGACCAACGGTCACAAGTGACTATTGGTCATTTTGCTCCGTTGACTTTAACAAGAATTTGTATTATAATAAATATAGGGTCAGCCATAGTAAACCTGTGTATATGTGGCATACAAATTGTATATTATAATAAGGAAGGACGTGTTAAAATGGGCAAGCTTGATACCAATAAAAAGGTTAAGGAGGACTCTCTGCTTAACACGGCTTTTAGTCTTTTTACCACCAAGGGAGTGAGCAAGACCTCTATTTCAGACATCGTGAACAACGCCGGTGTGGCGAAAGGAACGTTTTATCTTTATTTCAAGGACAAATATGACATAAGAAACAAGCTTGTTTCTCACAAGTCGTCACAGCTTTTCAGAAACGCTATAGAGGCATTAAATGCGAGCGGCAAGAAGCTTAACTTTAATGAACGAATTATTTTTATTGTTGACAACATCATCAATCAGCTAAACGAGAACAAGTCGCTTTTGACTTTTATTGCAAAGAATCTTAGCTGGGGCGTTTTCAAGCATGCTCTTACATCGCCTATAAAGGACGATGACATCGACTTCCGCAACATTTATGATGCTATGCTTGCTGACGCTCCATATAATATTGTTCAGCCTGAGGTCATGATATTCATGATAGTTGAGCTTGTAAGCTCAACCTGCTACTCGTCCATACTTTACAACGAACCTGTGGACATTGGCGAGCTTAAGCCTTATCTTTACAAATGCATCAACAACATTATCGACACTCATGCAGGCACTGCGAAAGCATAAGAAAAGACACGTTTACGAGATCGTAAGCGTGTCTTTTTTGTGTACAAAAAAACGGACGGAAAATATCCGTCCGTTTGGTGCTTTTATTACTTTGCTTTAACAGCATCTCTTGCCTTTGCAACGATATTGTCTGCGCAAAGACCATACTCTTTAAGAAGATCAACTGCCGGGCCTGAATGACCGAACTCATCGTTCACGCCAATCTTAACAAGCTTTGCAGGGTGTCTTGCTGCAAGAACGTCTGCAACGGCTGAGCCAAGTCCGCCGATAACGCTATGCTCCTCAACTGTAAGAAGAAGTCCTGTGTTCTTTGCGGCTTCAACGATGATATCCTCGTCGATTGGCTTGATAGTGTGGATATTGATAACTGTTGCTTCGATACCCTCGGCTGCCAGTGTTTTTGCAGCCTCGATAGCCTCATAAACCATAAGACCTGTTGCAACGATAGCTATATCCTTGCCGTCACGGAGCTTAACGCCCTTGCCAAGTTCGAACTTATATGTTTCAGGGTCGTTGAAAACAGGTGTGGCAAGTCTGCCAAAACGCAGATAAACCGGACCTTCATGGAGGATAGCGGCTTCAACGGCAGCCTTTGCTTCAACGTCGTCGGCAGGGTTTATTACCACCATGCCAGGGATAGTTCTCATAAGAGCGATATCCTCGTTGCACTGATGTGTTGCACCGTCTTCGCCAACAGATATACCTGCGTGTGTTGCGCCTATCTTAACGTTGAGGTGAGGATAACCGATAGAGTTTCTTACCTGCTCGAATGCTCTGCCTGCGGCGAACATTGCGAATGTAGAAGCAAATGGTATCTTGCCTGTTGCAGCCATACCTGCTGCAACGCCCATCATATTTGACTCGGCGATACCGCAGTCAAAAAATCTGTCAGGGAATTTCTTCTTGAATATACCTGTTTTTGTTGCAGCAGCAAGGTCTGCGTCAAAAACATAGAGGTTCTCGTACTTATCGCCAAGCTCTGCAAGAGCCTCGCCGTAGCTTTCTCTTGTAGCTTTCTTCTTCAATTCTGCCATTGCTTAACCCTCCAGACTTTTAAGCTGTTCGTTTATTTCTGCCACAGCCTGCTCATACTGCTCCTTGTTAGGTGCTGAGCCATGCCATGAAACGTTGTTTTCCATAAATGAAACGCCCTTGCCCTTGATACTCTTCATTACGATAACGCAAGGCTGACCGCATACTGTTTCTGCCTCGTTGAATGCCTTTTCGAGAGAGTCAAAATCGTGAGCGTCGGCTGTGATAACGTGCCAGCCAAATGCTGCAAACTTGTCAACGATAGGATATGGCGACATTACGTCCTCTATCTTTCCGTCGATCTGAAGTCCGTTATTATCCACAACAGCAACGAGGTTATCAAGCTTATAATGAGCGGCGAACATTGCAGCCTCCCATACCTGACCCTCTTCGATCTCACCGTCCCCAAGGATAGTATACACCTTATAGGTATCGCTTGTGAGCTTTCCTGAAAGCGCCATACCGCAGGCTACAGAAATGCCCTGTCCAAGAGATCCAGAGGACATATCTACGCCAGGGATAGAGATACAAGGGTGACCCTGAAGCATTGCACCGATATGTCTGAGGGACTTCAGCTCCTCCTTTGGAAAAAAGCCTTTTTCTGCAAGAGTTGCATAGAGTGCAGGTGCTGTGTGACCCTTTGAAAGCACGAGTCTATCTCTCTCAGGCTCTTCCGGCTTATCAGGATATACGTTCATCTTGGCAAAATAGAGATATGTGAGCAGATCTGCTATAGAGAGCGATCCGCCCGGATGACCCGATTTTGCGTTGAATACTCCCTCGAGTATTCCAAGACGAACCTTGCAGGCTGTGATCTCAAGCTGTTTCTTTAATGTTTCGTCCATACTTTTGACCTCCAAAAATATTATTTCTTCAGTTTTCCAAAAATTTCATCTATGACTGCGGCAATAAAATCCTCCTCGCAGGACTGCTCAAAGACCTTATCCGCAACCTTTTTGACCTCCTCTGCCGCATTTGACGGGCAATATGCCACGTCAGCCGCTTGAAGAAGTTCAATATCATTATTATAGTCGCCTGCAGCCACAAAAGTAAAATCCTCCATGCCACAAGCTTTTCTCAGCTCCTCAAGAGCCGTACCTTTTGATATATTCTGTGGAAGTATCTCGTAATACTCGATACTTGAACGCACAAAATCTACACCTTTGTAGCCTTTTTTTGCCACATAGTTTATAAGCTCGTCCATACGCTCAGGCTCAACTGCAAAAAGCACCTTATACCAGTTCTTGTCAGGTATCTCGTCAACGGCACACTGAACGGGAATGAGCTTACAGATCTCGTTATGGCGCTTTTCCATAGGGGTCATGCTCGGCACATAGACCTCGTTGACAGTAAGCACTTCACAGCCAACATAAGGATTATCGGCAAGTATCTCCTTGACGATATCCGCCGCAAAGCTTGGCAGAAAGACGTTATATATCTGCTCTTTCGTATGGATATCGTAGACCATTCCGCCGTTTGACATTATGATAGGACAATTCACATTCACCATGTCAAAATACTGTTTAGCCGCCTGAATGGCTCTGCCTGTAGCTATAGAGAATCTGCCCCCAGCCTCTTCAAAACGCTTGACAGCGGCGAGAGTTTTCGGGGTAGGTATCTTGCTTGCGGGGAGAAAAGTTCCGTCCATATCCGTTATAAGCAGGACTTTTGATATATCTTCAAACATAAAATCACTTCCGTGGGTCAATTCCCTGCTCTGAGTTTTTTCAGCACCGCCTGAAAATAATCGGGCAATTCGCTGTCAAACTCCATATATTCCTTGGTCGCAGGGTGTATAAAACCAATTTTCTTTGCGTGGAGGCACTGCCCCTCGATTCCCTTTACAGCTTTGCCGTAAACATCGTCGCCGTAGACAGGGTGACCGATATAGGCGGAATGTACTCTTATTTGGTGGGTTCGACCTGTTTCAAGGCGGAATTTCACCAGCGAATACTGACCTAATTCCTCCAGCACCTCATAATGGGTAACTGCGTGCTTGGAGTTTTGCTCTGTCACGCACATTTTCTTTCTGTCATATTTGCTTCTGCCGATAGGTGCGTCAACTGTGCCGGTAGTAGTCTTTAGGCGACCGCCTGTGAGTACAGCTTCATACTCTCTTGTAAAGCTATGCTCTTTTATCTGAGCCGCAAGAAAGTTATGTGCGCTGTCGGTCTTGGCAACGATCAGCAGACCGCTTGTATTTTTGTCTATCCTATGGATTATCCCTGGACGAATGACGCCGTTTATCGAAGAAAGCCTGCCCTGACAATGATAAAGCAATGCGTTCACCAAAGTGCCATCGGGATTGCCTGCGGCAGGATGCACCACCATGCCTTTAGGTTTATTCACCACAAGCAGCTCGCTGTCCTCATAGACTATTTCCACGGGGATATCCTGTGGCTTGACGTCAAGCTCCACAGGGTCGGGAATAATTATTTCAACGCTGTCACCATTATGCAACTTATAATTTTTCGATACTTTTTTGCCTTCAACTGTGACGCCACCATCCTCGATAAACTTCTGCACAGCGGAACGTGTAAGACCTGTATCCTGCGCTGACAAAAATCTGTCGATACGCTCGCCTGTATGCTCGGCAGTGGCAATAAAATCAAGCTTTGTCATTTTCGTCTTTGACCTTTATATCGTCACGAATGGGCTTTTTCTTTTCGTCCAAAAAGCAGAAGCAGATGACGAACAAGATTCCGCCGATGACGATACAGATATCCGCAAAGTTGAAGATAGGGAAATTGATAGGCTCGAACTTGATATAGTCCACAACTTCTTTTACCCTTATTCTGTCGATAAGGTTGCCGATACCGCCTGCAAGCACCATAGCCAGCGACACAAGCTCCAGCTTTGAGCCTTTGCGTATCTTATACATATAGATCACCGCCACGATCAGTACGACAACAGGCAGACCGATAAGAAACCAGGTCTTTCCTGACATCATGCTCCATGCTGCTCCTGAGTTTCTTATATGGGTCAGGCTGAACACCTTAAAGCTGCCGAACTTTATGACCTCGACAGGCTGACCGTTCAACGGCAGGTTATTTGTCACAGCAAGCTTTATGAGCTGGTCGGCGGCAACGAGGACTGCCATGATAACAAGCGAAATTACAAACATCTATTCCCTACTCCATTTATGAACAGTAAGGCTCTGCGGAAAACAGAGCCTTTGAATTAATTATTTTTACCAAATTTAAGCTCGGCAGGAGCTGTCTTTGGTATAACAGGGTCGAAAGAACCAGTATTAAGTATCTTCTCAACGTGCTCGCTGTCAGTAACAGGTGCAGATTCAGCCTCAACAGTTTCCTCCGGCTCAGCTGTTTCCTCTGCCTGCTCCTCTACAGCTTCCTGAGTTTCCTCGACTGTTTCTTCTTTCTCATACTCCTCTGCTGTATCCTCGGCAGGCTCAAATGCAGGAATTTCCATGATAAGTCTTATCTGCTTATTATAAAGCTGAGTAAGGTCAGCCTTGAACTGAGTTACCTCAGCCTTGAGGTTCTCAAACTTTGCAAGCTCCTCGTCATAAGCGGCTCTTACTTCATTTATCTTCTTTTCTGTTATCTCGGTATTAGTTCTGATAAGCTCAGCACACTTTTCCTTATGCTCCTTAACTATTCTTTCGCACTCAGAAGCACTCTGCTCTGCAAGTCTTACCTGCTCTGTTTTGGCAGACTCGATCATATCGTGAGCCTGAGTTTTGGCCTCAGTAAGTATCTTATTTGACTCTTTCTGAGCCACGACAAGAGCCTGCTGGATAGCTTCCTCGTCCTCTCTGTACTCGTTTATCTTCTCAACGAGCTTGATTATCTTAGCTTCGGTATCCTGATTTGCCTTTACAACTTCGGCATAATCCTCGGCTACCTGTCCGAGAAATTCTTTTACGTCTTCTTTTGAATAACCGTTTTTCTCGGTATCAAAAGTTTTTCCTTTAATATTATTTGGATTTAACATACTAGGACCTCCGTGATCTTTACACAAATTTATTTAAAGTTATATGTATTCTGTCTTTTTTAGTTGTGCCGTCAACTGAAAGCAGCTTGAATTTTCCGTATCCTCTCACTGAAAATGTACAGCCCTCTTCAAGAGGTATTTTCGGTGAATTTTTCGGCATATGGTCTATTTCGATGCCCACGTTTTTTATAAGCTGTGCTGACTTTTCTCGTGATATCCTTGCGGCAAGACTTAAGATACAATCTGCACGCATGGAAGCCACAGTGCCGCTTATTTCCTGAGTTTTCTGCTCAATATGTATACTGCCGTCATAGCCTTCACTAAGCTTCACTCCTGCTCTGCCGACCTTCGTCAGGACGCTTGTCACCTCGCCTGCCACAGAAGAACGCAGGAACACCGCTGACTTTCCCTCTCCCACAAGAATGTCGCCAACGCTGTCTCTTGTTATTCTTAGTCCCATAAGCGAGCCTAGGATATCTCTGTGAGTTATTTTATCCTCTTTGCGATACAGCAGTGTAATTGCGGTGATAGGAAAATCCTCACATTCCGCCTCGCCATACTCAGGATAGACGCACAGCATACGCCTTGCGGCGTTTTCATATCCGCCCCAAAGCCTATAATTCTCATATTTCACAGACGCCATGAGTTTTTCACACAGCAGACACTGCCTTTCATCGAGAAAAGCAGAAAACTTTGTTATATACCTTTCATCAGCCGCCATTATCCAATCGGACACTCTGTCTAACAGACGGATATCGTCCTCAGACAGGTCGGGCAAAAACTGATATTTAGCACGAGCCATTTTTAGAAGCTATAGCCGTTATTTTCAAGCTCGCTCATAAGGTCAACTCCTGAGAAGCCAACGTTTCTAGGCATGATAGCGAAAGTTTTCTGAGCCATCATCTTGATGTCTGCACCATTTGCATATGCAACGCCTGAGATAAAGTCAAGTATTCTCTTTGCGTCCTCGCTCTTGACAGTTTCCAGGTTGAGAAGAACTGTCTTTCCCTCATTTATATCGCCGCCGATAGACTTGACCTCTGAAAAATCGTTTGGTCTTGCAAGAACTATCTGCAAAGTCGTGGTTTGCTCCATTCTTACCGGACGTGCGTTATTGCCATATGCACCTGTGTTCTTTGGTGCTTCGTTGTATTCTGTTTTATTCTCATACATCGGCTGCTGATACATTGCGTCCTCCTGCTCAAGTTCATCTTCGCCTACAAAGAGATTTTTTAATTTCTGCATTGCACCCATTTTTAATCCTCCAAATATTTTCTAGCTCCGAAAAGCTTTGTTCCGATCCTCACCAAATTTGAGCCATGCTTTATGGCAAGCTCATAGTCCCCAGACATTCCCATTGAGAGAATATCCATAGACACGTTCGGTATATCCTGCTCTTTCACCCTCAGGAAAATACCGTGCATTTTTTCAAAAACGTCCTCCCCTGAGCCAACAGGAGGGATAGCCATAAGACCCTTAACGGAAACGTTAGGCAGCTGCGCGGTCTGTCTTACAAGCTCCTCAGCCATTTCAGCGGAAACGCCGCTTTTAGTAGCCTCGTCGCCTATATTTATTTCCACAAGGACGTTCATAGTTTTATTATTCTTCACTGCAAGCCTGCTTATCTCATGAGCAAGCTTCAGGTTATCGACAGACTGTATCAGAGTAACGTCATTGATTATATATTTCACCTTATTGGTCTGCAAATGTCCGATAAACTGCACTTCTGCACTTTTATCGTAAGCTTCTTTCTTGGAAAGAAACTCCTGCACCCTGTTTTCGCCCAGCAGCTTAAAGCCCTGAGCCACAGCGAAATTCACCTTTTCAGGCGGCACTGTCTTTGTGACAGCCATTATCCTGACTTCTTCGTCAGGCTTACGCCATTTTGCTTTGGCGTTCTCTACATTATAACATATTTCCTTACAGTTTTCAAGAACCTCCGGAAAATAATTATCCTGAGGTGACAGCGTTGCTGTCTGATCTACTTTGCTGCACATCTTCATCTGATACCACCTCTAACAAAATTTGATCGTAAAGCAGCAGATAATCCTCGTTTGAGGTATTTTCAGAGAGCACATAATCATCGCCCTCGTAAATAACATTGATCTTCTTAAAGGTAACGTCCTTGCCGAGTATCACATAAACGCCCTTCTGATCGCCCTGAAAACGTATCGCACTTCTTGGAACCTTAAGGCCCTGATACTCGTCGAAGATAAGCTCCGCAGACTGCACTCTTGACTCAACAAGAGCTTCGTCAAGTCTGTCACAGGAAAGCACGACGACCACTTTGTTCTCATCGTCCTCACAAGGCTTAACAGACTCCACCTTAACGTCATAGATGTTTTTTGTGGTACTGAGCGTCATTCTGAGCCATGCGCCCTCTGTTATCCTTTTATCGTTTTCCATGATCCCTGCTATCCTGCATGAATAGTCTGAAAACATTTTGCCAATGGCGTTTGGTGCATCCTTACTAGGCTGGTCGATGACCTTTTGGATATCCTTGTCAGTGAGCTGGGAAGCGTTCTCCATAGTAAGCTCGCTCTCATAGCCGTCTGCATAGGAAACAAAATAGCCTGTTTCGTCAGCAGTGATCGTTTTTCCTGAACCTGAGGTCTGTTTCTCCAGCTCCTTGACTTTCGCCTGAAGCCGGCTTATCCTCTCGTCATAGCTCTTCTCGGTCTTTGTGACGATATTATAAATATTCATCACAAGGGACATATCCTCTCTTGTTTTTGCAAACTCAGAGAAATTATCCTGAGAAGAATATGAGAGAAGCTCCTTATATTCCTTATCTATCTTGCTTTTGAGCGTTTCAGGCTGAACATAATTCGTTGTACCCGGATTTTGTGCTCTTTCAAGGGCGGCTATCTCGCTTTCAAGTATCTTTATCTTGTTTTTCGCTGTAACAGCGTCCTCAGAAGAATAAACTGACGCTATGGTATTGCCAACAGATATTTTACTGCCGTCGGAATAGGTATAATCCAAAACTCCGCCGCCGTCATAGGTGACCACCTTTTCATCTCTGATTACAACGCCCTTAAAAGCAATATCCTCATTGATAGTAACAAGCACAGCTTCCTCGGTGTCATGACGCTCTGTAAGTGCACTGTATATCTGACTGCCGATAGTTGTGATTATCAGCACAGAAAGCAGACCGGTAAGTATTTTAACGGTCAGAGAATTCATTTTTTACT
Organism: Ruminococcus sp. AF37-20; assembly: GCF_003460465.1. Taxonomy (NCBI): domain Bacteria; kingdom Bacillati; phylum Bacillota; class Clostridia; order Eubacteriales; family Oscillospiraceae; genus Ruminococcus; species Ruminococcus sp. AF37-20. The sequence goes on from NZ_QTVE01000002.1 coordinate 67,958, forward strand.
GCCCTCTTAAATATCTGAATTGCCTGCGGCGTCAAGAACGTTGATATATCTTGACGGAACGATAGTTGAGATAGCATGCTTATAAACTATGTTCTGCTTGCCCTCGCAATCGAGAACTACAACATAGCTGTCAAAGCCCTTTACAACGCCTTTGAACTGGTAGCCGTTCATAAGGATAAAAGTAGACGCTATCTTGTCTTTTCTGATCTGGTTGAGTATAACGTCCTGAAGATTAAGATTCTTATTCATAAATAACACTCCTAAAAATTTTTACAGCAATGTATTGCTTTTTTTACTATAAAATCTTTCAAACTATATTATATCACATAATTTCCGATTTGGCTATAATATTTTTGATATTTTCTATAATTTTTTGAAAACTATCAAATTTATCTGTTTCAACCCACTTAATTCCGTCAACTCGTCTAAACCAAGTAAGCTGTCTTTTGGCATAATGACGGCTTTCCTGTTTGATTTTGTCGAGGCATTCACAAAGCTCAGCTTTGCCTTCAAAATAAGGCACAAGCTCCTTATAGCCTATCGCCTGATAAGCTGTGGCAGGGGTAAAGCTGTCATAAAAAGCTCTGCACTCCTCTATAAGCCCGTTTTCCACCATTACATCAACACGGCGGTTTATACGGTCATAGAGATACTGTCTGTCGGAAGCTGTAAGACCGATAATGCAGGCGTTATATGGCGACTTCTCACGACGGCTGTTCACCTTATGCTGTGAAAGCGGTATACCTGTAGTTTCAAAGACTTCAAGTCCTCGTATGACCCTTGGCAGGTTGTTCTCATGGACTTTCTCCGCAGTTTCGGGATCGACCTCTCTGAGCCTTTCCCACAAAGCGTGACCGCCCAGCGTCTTGGCTTCCTCCTCAAGACGTTTTCTGACTGAGCCGTCCGTTTCGGTATCGTCAAAGATCACGTTGTTCACAAGTGAGCTTATATATAGTCCTGTTCCCCCGCAGAGAATAGGAACTTTGCCACGGCTGTGTATCTCTCTGATACGCTCACCTGCGAGCTTCACATAATCTGCCACGGAAAAAGCCTGCTCAGGCTCGAGAAAATCTATAAGATAATGTGGCACGCCCTGCATTTCCTCTTTGGTAGGCTTGGCAGTGGCGATACTCAAACCCTTATATATCTGCATAGAGTCTGCGGAAACTATCTCACCGTCATATATCTTTGCAAGCTCCACTGCGCAGGCGGTCTTTCCACTGGCGGTAGGCCCTGCAATGACAAGGAGAGGTATTTTATTTTCCATAGCTTTCGCCTCCTGCATTTTTTATAGAACTCGTCTGAACTGCTTTTCGATATCTCTTTTGGTGAGGGTTATCATAACAGGTCTGCCATGAGGGCAATATCTGATATTTTCCTGACCATAAACGGCGTTCACGAGCGCCTGCAATTCTATTCCGCTGTTGGTATCGTTCGCCTTTATTGCCGCTTTGCAGGCGATAGAATGGTAGAGGTCGTCAAAAAGCTCTATTTGCGGATTGAGTTTATTCTCGATAAAATTCTTTGCAAGGTCGCTGATTATATCCGCAGGGTTATCGTCACCAAGAATGATAGGCACGCCCTTTACTGCAACAGTTGGCGCAACGTCAGGCTCTATCTCAAAGCCAAGCTGTGACACCTTATCGAGGTTTGCGGTGAGAGCGTCATACTCGTCATAGGAAAGCAACACCATGATAGGCTCTAGGAACATTTGCGTTTCAAGCTGTTCGGCATCGCTTTTTATCCTCTCGAAAATATATCTCTCATGGGCGGCATGCTTATCCATAAGTATCATTTCGTCCCCCACCTGTGCCACCACATAGGTTTTGAAAAGCTCGCCCACCACAACAGGCTTTGGCTTTTCAGGCTCTTTCTCCTCCACGATAACGGAAACAGGCTTTTTCTTTGTGAAGCTTTGAGCGTCGATAAACTTGAAAGCTTCTCCGCTCTGCTCCTCCGGCTCTTCGGGGAGAGGCATCTCACTTATCGCCTTGTTTATCTCCTCCACTGTCACTTTATGGGGTCTTGGCTCAGGGCCTGAAAGGACTGTTGCTGCTGTTTCTTTCTTTGCAGGCTGTTCAAGGCTTGCAAGAAACATATCGTCACTGCCGCTGAGCTTTTCTTTCTCTTCCTCAGTTATGCTCCTGCTCTCGACTGTTCTAAGCGTTGGTGCGGGCTTTTGATAGCTGTACGAATTTTCGTACTTTTTCTCTGCCTGTGGTATCGGTGCAGGCGTTTCAGTCTTTTGAACGGCAGGCTTTTGACTATTATCCTCCATGGCGAATTTAAGCTGAACGCTGTTATCTTTTTTAGGTATATCAAAAAGCTCTCTGTCGGTGAAATTCCGTTTATTTTCAAGGTGCATCTCATTAGGTCTGTCATTCTTCATAAGGGAATTTTTCACCGCAAAGAACACAGCCTCGTGCATAAGCTTTTCATCTGAAAAACGCACTTCTATTTTAGTAGGGTGGACGTTCACATCTATGGTGTTCGGCGGGATATCTATATAAAGCACGCAAGCCGGGAATTTTCCCGTCATAAGAAGATTTCTGTAGGCTTCTTCAAGTGCCGCCGCACAAGCCCTTGATTTCACATATCTTTTGTTCACAAAGAAATTCTGAAAACGTCTGTTAGGCTTTGCAGACAGAGGCTTCACAGTGAAGCCTGTTATGTGCATACCCTGCCATGTATAGTCAACTTCAAGCATGGAGTTTGCAAAATCTCTGCCATAAACTGAATAAACTGCGGAATATATCTTGCCGTCCCCTGCTGTCAATATCTCAACTTTATTATCCCTGATGAACTTGAATGATATCTCAGGGTGTGAAAGGGTAAGCTTTGTAACAAGGTCTGCGGCAAAATTGCCCTCTGAAACGTCCTTTTTCAGAAACTTCAGTCTTGCAGGAACATTATAGAAAATATCCCTGACAACGAAAGTTGTGCCGTCAGGACAGCCGCACTCCTCACAGGTCTTTTCCACTGCGCCCTCGATAACATAATGCGTGCCATAATCCTCCTCAGGACGTTTCGTAAGCACGTCCACTTTTGATACAGCGCAGATAGAAGCCAGTGCTTCACCTCTGAAGCCAAGGGTCATAATGCTGTCAAGGTCATTTTTTACTGATATCTTACTTGTTGCATGACGAAGAAAGGCTATAGGCAGATCTTCTTTTGAGATACCCTTGCCGTTATCCGTCACTCTTATATAGGTGCGGCCACCGTTTTTTATCTCAACTGTTATGACGTTCGCACCTGCGTCTATTGCGTTTTCAAGAAGCTCCTTTATTATTGAAGCAGGTCTGTCTATTACCTCGCCTGCCGCAATAAGCTCGGAAACTTCCTTGCTCAGAACTTTTATTTCTGACATTTTTCTATCCTTTTCTATGGCTCTTTCCAAAAGCCGCCTGTATGAAAATTATCCTTATTGAACAGTTTTTTACAGCTGTCGCCTACACATATCTCAGCAAGTCTTTCACAAAATCTCTAAGCTCGCTGTCGGTCATTTCGTCTATGTTGGTTTTTCTAAGCCTGTCGGTAACGATGCTGTCGCTTATTTTGTCAAAGGATATCTGGTCGCTTTCTATCTGCTGAGCGGCAAGTCTTGCCTTTTTGTTTTCCGCTTCAAGCTGTTCGAGAAGCTCTTTGGCTCTGTTTATTATTTTGTTTGGCAGACCCGCAAGCTTTGCAACTTCTATGCCGTAGCTTTCGTCAACTCCGCCCGGAACTATCTTTCTAAGGAACTTGATACTATCCCCCTGACGCTTTACTGCAACAGAGAAATTTCTCACGCCCTCAAGCTCTTTTTCAAGGCTTATAAGCTCGTGATAATGTGTTGCAAACAGGGTCTTGCAGCCCATTGATCTGTTGGTGGAGATATACTCCGATACTGCCCTTGCAATGGAGATTCCGTCAAAGGTTGAAGTACCTCTGCCCACCTCGTCGAGGATGACAAGGCTGTTCTTGGTGGCGTGCTTTACGATATCTGCAACCTCGCTCATTTCCACCATGAAGGTAGACTGACCTGCGGTGAGGTCATCAGAAGCGCCTATTCTTGTGAAAATCTGGTCAACTACTGATATCTTTGCATAGTCAGCAGGTACAAAACAGCCTATCTGCGCCATAAGGGTGATAAGAGCAACCTGACGCATATAAGTTGATTTACCTGACATATTCGGACCTGTTATGACAGCCATTCTGTTGCTTGTAAGGTCAAGATAGGTGTCGTTAGGCACGAACACCTCGTCCTTCTGCATAAGCTCAACAACGGGGTGTCTGCCGTTTTTGATATCAATAATGCCGTCAATGGCTATCTCAGGCTTTGTATAGTTATTGTTCACCGCCGCAGTTGCAAACGAGCAAAGCACGTCTATCTGCGCCACTGCTGTGGCAGTTTCCTGCACAAGTCTAAGCTGTGTGGCTGCAAAATCTCTTATCTCCGCAAATATTTCCTGCTCAAGAGTTGCTATCTTATCGCTTGCACCGAGGATAGTGTTCTCTGCGACTTTAAGCTCGTCCGTGATAAAACGCTCGCAGTTGGCAAGGGTCTGTTTTCTTATATAGTTGTCAGGCACAAGGTCATAATAAGACTTTGTTACCTCAATATAATATCCGAAAACTCGGTTATAGCCTATTTTCAGATTTTTTATGCCTGTTTTTTCTCTTTCACGCTCTGCGATATCCTCGATTATGCCCTTGCCTCCTGAGATTATATTTCTCAGTCCGTCAAGCTGTTCGTTGAAGCCGTCTTTGATAACGTTGCCATCCTTGACATTAACAGGCGGTTCGTCAACAATGGCGTTCTCAACAAGGTTTGAGATAGCTTCAAGGGTGGATATTTTATTGTTGCAGTTTGCAAGAAGCTTTGAATCAAAACCTTTGAGAAGCTCCTTTATCTCAGGGAGTTTAAGTGCTGTCAGTGACAGTGATTTAAGATCTCTAGGAGTAGCGGTCTTATACATTACCCTTGTCATGAGTCTTTCAAGGTCATATACTCCTCCCAGTATCTCTTTTAGCTCTCCAAGTTCAACAGGCTTCATTGTGAGCTGTTCAACAGCGTCAAGTCTGTCGATTATCTTTGCAGGATTGACAAGGGGCTGTTCAAGAAACGATTTGAGCATACGCTTGCCCATTGAAGTTTTGGTATGGTCAAGCACCCACAGGAGCGAGCCTTTTTTCTCTTTATTTCTGAGAGTTTCTGTAAGCTCCAGATTTCTTCTTGCAGTGAAGCCGATAGTCATGATAGGGTCGGCGTCATGCTTTATTATCTCGGAAAATCTGCCCACCAATGCTTTCTGTGTATCATGTATGTATGCAAAAAGTCCGCACACTGCAAATGCTGCAACTGTGTCAGGCTTAACGCCTATAGATTCAAGGCTGTTTGTGGAAAACTGTTTCAGCACCTCTTCTGTATGTATCTCAGGGGAAAAATCGTTCTCCTCCAAGAGCTGAATGCTGGTCTTGAGCTTTTCTCTTATGAAGCTTGAAAGCTCTTTATTTGAAAGAAAAGCGTCATTTATAAGGATCTCCGCAGGGGAAAATCTCGACAGCTCATTTATAGCAGAGCTTGTCATTTCCTTGCCCTCAAACTCAAACAGATGCACCTCGCCTGTGGAAATATCCGCAAGGCACAATGCGCTTTCCTTGGCTCTCATATAAAATGCACAGATATAGTTGTTGGACGTTTCATCAAGCATACTGCTTTCGATAAGCGTACCTGGGGTGACTACTCTTATGACCTCTCTCGGCACTATGCCCTTGCACATGGCAGGATCCATGGTCTGCTCGCAGATAGCCACGTTGTAGCCTTTTTCAATAAGCTTTTTCAGATAAACGTCACAGGCATGGTGAGGCACACCGCACATAGGCGCTCTTTCTTCAAGTCCGCAGTCACGGCCTGTCAAAGTAAGTTCAAGTTCTCTTGACGCAATGATAGCGTCATCAAAGAACATTTCATAAAAATCTCCCAGTCTGTAGAACAGTATATGGTTTTTATATTTGTTCTTTACTTCAAAATACTGCTTCATCATTGGTGACAGCTTTGAAAAATCTATATCTTTGGTTTCCACTCAAACTCACTCCGTTTCATATATTTATCCACTCACATATCCCTATAGAAATTATCCGCCCCAGTCTGAAGTGGTCTTCAGATTCGGGCAGACGGGGGATAAGCTCCCCCTGACTGTTATTCGTTTTTGGATACCGTCTTAGTGACAGCCGCCGCATGATGCGCAGCTTCCTGAACAGCTATGAGGAGCTTCCTCCGGGCAAGTCATTGGGTCTTCGCCGTTTGCAGCCATTGAGATGATATAGTTTACTGAGCCGAGAAGCTTGTCCATAACTTCTTTAGCTTCGTTAAATGCGATCATCTTAGGCATAGCCATGATCTCGTCATAAAGCTCTCTGATCTGAGTGTCAAGTGCTGTCATCTTCTCGCCGTCCTTATCAGGCTTCTGCATCTCAACGCTGAGCTGTGAACGGAGCTGATTGAACTCGCCTATTTTGTTCTGTATCTCGACATCTGTATCATTGATAGAACAAGCCTCCATATAAGCCTTGTATCTCTCGTCTTCCTGAATAGCCTGTCCAAGCTTTCTTGTCATTTCAATTACATCCATGGTAATTCTCCTTTAAATATTATTCAGCTTTCGCTGTTATTTATCTTCAACAAGCTCGCCTCTCAAAGCCCAGTTCATTGCTTTTGTTATGCGAACCTGAATGAATTTACCGATATATTTTTTATCTGCTTTCACCTCGACGATCATATCCTCGTCGCTCTTGCCTGTGAGATAATCAGCGCCAGTTCTGCCCTCGCCTGTTGGCAGCACGGTGACAGTTCTTCCCACAAATCTTGAAAGCCACGCTGTTGACACCTCTCTCTGCTCCAAAAGCAGTTCTCTCAGCCACAGACCCTTCTGCTTATCTGAGATGTGATCCTCCATTTCGGCAGCCTTTGTGCCGCTTCGTCTTGAATACACAAAAGAATAGATATTATCGTACTTTACCTTTTTGATAAGCTCCTTAGTTTCGCAGAACTCCTCGTATGTTTCACTTGGGAAGCCAACGATAAGGTCTGTTGTGAATGAAAACTCAGGGTCTTTGCTTCTGGCATAGTCGATTATTTTCAGATAATCCGCCGTGGTATAGCGGCGATTCATAAGCTTTAGTATCCTGTCTGAGCCTGCCTGCACAGGAAGATGCAAATGCTTGCACACCTTTTTGCACTCAAGTATAGCGTCAATAAGCTCATGGCTTGCGTCCTTTGGGTGGCTTGACATAAATCTTATGCGGAAGTCCCCCTCTATCTTGTCAAGCTCTCTCAAAAGCTCAGGAAAACCATAACTGTATGAATTAACGTTCTGACCAAGCAGGGTTATCTCTTTGTAGCCGTTTTTCACAAGCGCTTTTACCTCTGCGATAACGGACTCAGGCTTTCTGCTGCGCTCTCTGCCCCTGACATAAGGCACTATGCAATAGGTGCAGAAATTGTTGCAGCCATACATGATAGGCACGAACGCTCTTATCTTATCGTCACGGAGTTGTAAGAAATCCTCGTTTATGTCAACATGATTTTCTGACAGATTGAAAATCCTGTCATGCTTTGATATTATCTCCCACAGCATATTATACATATCGTTGTAGGCAAATGTTCCGAAAACAAGATCCACCTGACGGTATGTCTTTTTTATCTTCTCGGCAACGTGTTTTTGCTGAGCCATACAGCCGCAGATACCTATAATAAGCTCGGAATTGTTTTCTTTGAGATGTTTAAGGTCGCCAAGCTTGCCGAACACCTTGTCCTCGGCATTTTCTCTTACAGCGCAGGTGTTATACAATATAAGCTGAGCCTCGTTCACATCGGACGTGAACTCATAGCCCACCTTTGAGAGCATACCTTTTATCTTCTCGCCGTCGCTGACGTTCTGCTGACAGCCGTATGAATGGATAAGGGCAAGCGGCTTGTGACCGCAAGTTCTTTCGTATTCACCAGACCATTGGAGCAGCTTCTGCGGAGCGGTTTCCTCATTTATTATTTCCGAAAAATTCTCAGTCATTGATATCCTCATTTCATTTCGTACATTCCCTTTAATTATAAATCTTTTCAGGCTTCTTGTCAAGCGTTTTGGGAGCGAAGAGCCAAACAGGTCGCTTTGCAAACAAAAAGGGGCAGAAAACTCCGCCCCCATAGATCACATATTATCCCTGAGCTTCGCCCTGACCCTCTGTATCATTTTCTTCCTTGCAGTGGGGTTCTTCAAGTCCTCTTGGGAAAAATTCTACTGTCGGGAATGCTATCTTTTCAAACATTTCGCATGGGCTGTCACTGTTTGTGGAACACTCCTTGCCAGGTACGCAGTAATCATATACAGGCACCATTATAGGCACAGGTCTTGACAACTGAATGATAGCGAAAAGTCCGATAGTGATAAGAACGTTCTTTTCCTCGCTTGGTGCAGGTTCTGCGACAAGCTTTGCGTCAAGACACATTGGCGCTGCTACGCTCACAGAAGCGCAAGGCATTGCCGCTGTGCAGCAGCAGCATGAGCAGCCGCTTGTAGGCGAGGTGGTGACGATCTGATCGGCTTCGCAGGTGGAAAATCTCTGTGTGCCGCCGTCGCTGCCGAAAAGAATAACTTTTTTTGTGAATGATGAGGTACCGTAAACTACTGTCGGAGCTGCGCCTGCCGCTGCATATGCTTCTATCTGCGCCCTGAATGTGTAAGTAACGTCAACTGCGTAAAAGCCGTGGTTGAATGCCACCGGAGATATTGCAAAGCTTACGTCTGTCACGTCGATACAAGTGCTTTTGATATACGCCGCAGCGTTTATCACGGTCTGGTCTGCCTGGCTGAATGTAAACGCAAGATCTTCCAGACAATCCTGTGACGAGCATGAATCAAACACACGCATTGCCTCGATACACATTGCTTCCTTGAAAGGTTTGCCGTTAAAATCGCTCATAGTAAGTCCTCCTATAAATCAAATCATGGAAGTTTTTTTACTTCGCTATATTCTATTCGGCAAAAGGCTTTTGTGTGCTTAAATTTCTGAAAATCCTCTCATAAAGCAAAAAAAAGCCCTGCGCATGAACGCAGAGCCTTTGGATACACATAATCAGGTGTTCTTGTCTACCTGATGAAATTTCTTAAGATTTCCTATTTTTTCGTTTCTCTCGTCAAGGACCTTTTCCACGTCAGACCACTCAAGTCCCTGATTTGCCGCAAGCACCATAACGTGATAGAGAAGATCGTTTATTTCGTTTTTCAGCTCGTCATTGTCACCGTTTTTAGCAGCGATAACTGTTTCTGTAGCCTCTTCGCCCACCTTTTTGCAAATCTTGTCTACGCCCTTGTCAAAAAGATAAGCTGTATAGCTGTTCTCCTGAGCCTTGCCTGCTTCATAGTCAGCTTTACGCTGTTTTATTACCTCGAAAATTTCCTGATAAACTGTCATTTTATTCTTCCTCCGTATTATATATCTCATTGAAAAAGCAGCTATATGAGCCTGTATGGCAGGCTGCACCTGTTTGCTTTACGTTAAGGAGCAGGGTATCGTTATCGCAGTCCGCATAGATAGAAACTACCTTTTGCAGATGACCGCTTGTTGCACCCTTGTTCCAATATTCCTGTCTTGATCTGCTCCAATACCATGTATAGCCTGTTTCAAGTGTTTTTTTCAGGCTCTCCTTATTCATATAAGCAAGCATAAGCACAGTTTTTGTATCCACATCAAATGCGATAGCAGGTGTAAGCTCGCTTTTTACAAAGTATTTATCCAGATCGTTTATATCAACTTTTATTGGGTTCATTTTTTGTCCTTTCTGTTGCCGTCTTGGTCGAAATTATCTTTGAGTGCTCGTTCTGTTGGTACTATCGTCCAGCACAAAACTACCACCTGTATCACTTCAGCTATGCACATTATCACAGTCGCCTTGCCGCTGCTCATAAAGAAATATGGAACACAGACCAATGCCGAAATTATCGTCATGACCGCTCCGACCTTTACCCACAGACGTCCGCAATAATTGTGGGCAAAATCCCACGTTTCCTGATTTTTCATTGACATAGCAGTACGATAGCCTACCAAGCCGTTGATATCTTTCGGTGTATGCTTATACATCAGATAGCCGCACAATATCATAAGCACCGGTATAAACAACGTAAATACGATATTGAAAACAAGCATTATGCTCACCTCACGATAATTCCCTTGCTCCTGCAATCGTCCTTTACCTGTCCAACTGTCAGCTCTTTGAAGTGGAAAAGGCTTGCCGCAAGAGCCGCCGAGCAGTCAGTTTCAAGAAAAGCTTCCGCAAAGTCAGAAAGCTTTCCTGCTCCGCCGCTTGCGATAACAGGTATCTTTACTGCACTGCACACAGCTTTCAGCATAGGCAGGTCAAAGCCGCCTCTTACGCCGTCTGTGTCGATAGAATTAAGACATATCTCACCTGCGCCGAGCTGTTCGCACTTTTTCACCCAGTCGATAAGATCCATTCGCATATCCACTCTGCCGCCGTTGATGTAGACCGTCCACTTGTTGTCGCCGACCTTCTTTGCGTCAACGCCAACGCAGATGCACTGACAGCCGAAAATATCTGCGCCGTCTTTTATAAGCTGAGGATTCTGCACTGCCTGAGAGTTCACAGACACCTTGTCTGCGCCTGCACGGAGAGTATCTCTTATATCGTCAACAGTTTTGATACCGCCTCCGACAGTGAGCGGTACAAATACCTTTTTTGCTGTTTCACGAACAACGTCCAGCATAACTCCTCTGCCCTCGTGGGAGGCTGTTATGTCATAGAAAACTATCTCGTCTGCACCCTGCAAATTGTATTCATATGCACACTCAACAGGGTCGCCGACCTCTTTTATGCCCTCGAAATTTACGCCCTTTACTACCTTTCCGTCACGCACATCAAGGCATGGTATAATTCTTTTTGCAAGCATATTATTTTACCTCCTGTGACATTTTCGCAAAGTTTTCAAGTATTTTAAGACCGGTTTTTCCGCTCTTCTCAGGGTGGAACTGACAGCCGAAGATATATCTTCCGTCCGATACCACCGCAGGAACTTTTGAGCCGTATTCGCAGTAGGCATACAGATTTTTATTATCGCAGAAAGCCTTGTATGAGTGTACGAAATAAACATACTCGTCATCACCCAGACCGTCAAAAAGCGAGCAGTCATGATTATACACAAGCTTGTTCCAGCCCATGTGTGGGATAACAAGGTCAGGCTCGTTTATCTTGTCAACATAGCCGCCGATAAGGCCAAGACCTTTGCATTCCTCAAACTCATAGCTTTTCTCGAAAAGAAGCTGCATTCCAAGGCATATGCCAAGGAAAGGCTTTATTTTAGCCTGCTCCTTGATAGTGTCGATAAGACCGCTAAGACCGAGCATATTCATTGCCCATGGGAACGCTCCCACGCCGGGGAGTATAATTGCGTCGGCTTTTTCGATATCTTCTTTTTTGTCTGTGAGCTTGTTCTCAAAGCCAAGATAGTCCAGAGCGTTTTTTACAGAGAATATATTGCCTGCACCGTAGTCGATTATTGCTATCATTTAAAGCACTCCTTTGGTGGATAAAACTCCTGTTCCTGTTATTTTTACAGCGTCCTTCAAAGCGTGAGCCACTGCTTTGTACATTGCTTCTGCAATATGGTGGTCGTTCTTGCCGTACTCCTCACGGATATGCAGTGTTATACCTGAATTGAATGCAAAGGCTCTGAAAAATTCTTCTGTCAGGCAGGTGTCATACTGACCTATCCTGTCGTCATGGAACTCAGCATTGAACGCAAGAAAAGGTCTGCCGCTTATATCCAAAGAGCAAAATGCCAGCGCTTCGTCCATTGGCACAAAAGCCGAGCCATATCTTGCAATGCCTGCTTTGTCGCCCAATGCTTCCGCAAAGGCTTTGCCCAAGCATATGCCAACGTCCTCAACTGTGTGGTGTCCGTCAACATAAAGGTCGCCTGTGCACTCAACGTCCATGTCTATTCCGCTGTGAACGCCAAGGGCTGTAAGCATATGGTCAAAGAAGCCTATGCCTGTGTTTACACTTACCTTGCCCTCACCGTCAAGCTTCACGAACACCTCTATATCAGTTTCCTTAGTTTTTCTTTTTATCTCCGCTGTACGCATTTTCATCACCTTTACCGCTTAAAATCTTACCTTTATTGCATTTGCGTGAGCCGTCAGACCCTCTTTTTCTGCAATAAGGACGATATCGTCCTTTGCTTCTCTGAGAGCGTCCTCAGTATAGTATGTAAAGCTTGAACGCTTCTCAAAACTGTTTACTGACAGCGGCGAGAAGAATCTAGCTGTGCCGCTTGTTGGAAGAACGTGGTTAGGGCCTGCATAGTAGTCGCCAAGTGGCTCTGAAGCATACTGACCAAGGAATATTGAACCTGCATTATCAAGTCTGCCAAGATACTCCATAGGGTTTTCAAAAAGCACTTCAAGGTGCTCAGGAGCAAATCTGTTTGCAAGGTCGCAAGCTTCGTCCTTTGTATTGCAGATAAGGATAGCACCGTAATTTTCAAGAGAGCTTTCGATTATCTCTTTTCTTGAAAGGCTCTGCACCTGTCTGTTTATCTCTTCGATAGTTCTGTCTGCAATGCTCTCGCTTGTTGTAACAAGGATAGCGGAAGCAAGCTTGTCATGCTCAGCCTGTGACATAAGGTCAGCGGCAATGAACTTAGGGTTAGCCTTTTCGTCAGCCATAACAAGTATCTCGCTCGGACCTGCCACCATGTCGATATCAACAACACCATAAAGAAGCTTCTTTGCTGTTGCAACATAGATGTTTCCAGGGCCTACTATCTTATCGACCTTTGGTATCTCCTCTGTGCCGTAGGCAAGGGCAGCGATAGCCTGTGCGCCGCCGCTCATGAACACTCTGTCAACTCCGCAAAGAGCAGCTGCCACAAGGATATCCTTGTTAGGTGTGCCGTCTTTAAGAGGTGGGGTCACCATGATTATTTCATTAACGCCTGCTATCTTTGCAGGAACTGCATTCATAAGTACGCTTGACGGATAAGCTGCTGTGCCGCCCGGAACATAAAGACCAACTCTGTTAAGTCCTCTTACCTTCTGACCGAGAATACAGCCGTTATCCTTAGCGCTTATAAAGCTCTGTGACTTCTGTCTTTGGTGAAAATCTGTGATGTTCGCAACTGCGTTGAGCATTGCGTCAACAAAGTCCTGATCTGCCTCTGTGAGAGCGTCATTTATAACATCTCTTGGAACTTCATAATACTCCGGGAGCTTGCCGTCAAACTTTTCTGTATAAGCCTTTACAGCGTTGTCGCCACCCTCTCTGACAGTTTCGATTATTTCATTAACAACGGCTGTGACCTTCTTATTTGTTTCGCCACTTCTCTTTTCAAGCTGCTTAAAAAACTCTACCTCGTCTTTGCCGTTGACAAAAATCTTCTTTATTTCAGCCATTTCAATACTGTCCTTTCCGTTTATATAAACTACTTGTCGATATTTTCTTCAACAAGCTTTACAAAATTCTCGATCTCCTGCTGGCGCATTTTCATGCTTACCATATTTACGATAAGCCTTGCAGAGATAGGGCAAACGTCCTCGATGACTTCAAGACCGTTTTCTTTAAGTGTCGTGCCTGTTTCAACGATATCAACGATACCGTCTGCAAGCTCAAGGAGCGGTGCAAGCTCCACTGAGCCTTCTATCTTGATGATGTCAACGTCCATTCCCTTTGATTCAAAAAATCTTCTTGTGATGTTAGGGTATTTTGTTGCAACTGTCTTGACATCAAATCCGCCGTAGAACTTTGAGCCTTTCTTTGTGGCAAGTGCAAATTTACATCTGCCGAAGCCGATATCAACAAGCTCAAAGAACTTGCCCTGCATTTCCATGATAGTGTCCTTGCCAACAACGCCCATATCGCACACGCCATGCTCAACGTATGTGATAACGTCGTTTGCCTTTGCAAGCACGACTTCAAGGTTTCCGTCAGGTACAGGAAGAATAAGCTTTCTTCCCTTTTCTCTTATTGCGGTACAGTCATAGCCTATCTTCTCTAAAAGACCGACTGTATCCTTTTCAAGTCTGCCCTTTGTAAGAGCTATCCTAAGGGGTCTGTTCATTTTAACTTATCCTCCAAACTTATATATCAAGCTCTGTTATCTCGCTGCCAACGACCACAAGCTTCTTTATTCCCTTTGACTTTGCGTAAGCCTTTGTTTCATCGAGGGTGTTGAAAAGCGAGTTTTCAACTGTCAGACCCTCTCTTACGAGCGTCTGAGCATATTCCATGGCTTCCACCACGTAGCCCTTTTCGCCAAACACAACTGCGTCAGGAGTTCTGAGCTTTGGTGCTCCGCCTAGCTTTTCGATATGTCTTGCAACAGAGTCAACGCTTATGCCGAAGCCCACCGCCGGGCAATCGTTGCCGAACTCTGCAAGCAGTCTGTCATATCTTCCGCCTTTAAGCACCGACTGACCGACCTCTGAAAGATAGCCCTTGAACACAATGCCTGTGTAGTAGTCTGCATGGCTCACGATGCCAAGGTCAACAGATATCTTGCCCTCATAGCCAAGGCTTGAAAGTCTGGTGTAGACCTCTTTAAGGTTATAAAGTATGCCTGTTATCTTATCGTCAGTATAAATATCAGCAGCCTTGTCAAACACCTCAACTCCACCAAAAAGTCTTGGGAGCTGTCTGAGCGCGTTAGTCACCTGATTGTCGCCCACCTCGTCAAGTATATCGTTAAGTGCAGGATAGTTCTTTGCAGAGATAAGAAGTCTTATCTCCTCTCTTACTGCGTCGTCAACGTCAAGCTGAGCCACAAGCTCCTTGAAATATCCGATATGACCTATCTCAAGTCTGAAATTCTCCTTATCAAAGCTTGAAAGGGCTTCAACAGCAGTGCATAGCACCTCGTAATCAGCTCTCTTGGAATTTTCTCCGCCGATAAGCTCGATACCTGCCTGAACTACCTCGTCTGAACGTCCTTTGAGCAGGGAGTTATTTTCAAAAATGCTCTGATTGTAGTATAGTCTAAGGGGAAGCTTTGCTCCCTTTAGTCTTGTGGAAGCAAGTCTTGCTATTGGTATCGTGGAATCAGGACGCATAACAATAAGTCTGCCCTTTGAGTCTGTAAGCTTATAAAGGCTCTCCTGCTGGAAGTTTCTCGAGCTTCCCATAAACAGATCATAAAACTCTATTCCCGGTGTTACCACCTCGCTGTAGCCAAAGCCCTCAAACAGCTTTGACAGCCTGTCCTCCACCATTCTTCGTGCCAGACAGCCCTCAAACAGCAGATCTCTCGTACCCTCAGGGGTTATAAGATCATATCTTTTCATACACTTTCCCTTCCTGTATATAAATTATAGATTGTACTTTTTAAGTTGACGTTTGAATAAATATCCGCATAAACACACATTTAAGTGAATTGTAGTGGGACGGCGTCCTCCACGTCCCGCTTTCTATGTTGTTATGTAACGCCTTCGCTTACTTTATCGTAGTAAAGTGATAGCATAGTATCAACACAAATAATTTTATCACACCCGCCCTTGTTTGTCAATAGTGTTACAAGGGCAAAGTATGAAATTGTGCATAGTAACTATCAGAACAACGATATCTGGTTAGATTTAGGCATATCGCCGAAAGCTCCGTTTTTCTCCAGAGTTTCGATAACAGATTTGGACACTCCGCTCTGCTGCTGGAACTCCTCTATAGAGATAAACTCACCGTTCTGCGCCTTTTCGTAAATACTTATCGCCGCAGACTCGCCCACTCCGTTAAGTGAACAGAACGGAAGCCTTATCTTGTCGTCCTCTATCTGATAGATAGTTGCGTGAGATTTTTTGATGTTTACAGGCAAAAAGTCATATCCACGGCTGAGCATTTCATTCACAAGCATGAGAATTTCAAGCACACCGCTGTCCTTGCCCGACACCTCGTCTTTTGGTTTATTCTTTATTTCTTCTATCTTGCTTCTGACGATATATTTTCCCTTGAGAGCGATCTCTGCATCAAAATCCTCGCCCTTGACCGTAAAATAAGTTGCATAGAATGCAAGCGGCTCATGAACCTTAAACCAACAAAGTCTTATAGCAGCCGTAACATACGCCGCCGCATGGGCTTTCGGGAACATATATTTTATCTTCAAACAGCTGTCGATATACCACTCAGGAACATCATGCTGACGCATATTCTCTTTCATTTCCTCTGTGAGCAGTTTCGGAGCTTTTCCCTTACGGGTTATCTCCATTATCTTAAATGACAGCTTTGGCTCAACGCCATGATAAAGCAGATATGTCATGATACTGTCACGAGTACCAATAACATTTGAAATATCGCAAGTGCCGTTTTTGATAAGCTCCTGTGCGTTGCCGAGCCATACGTCAGTGCCGTGTGAAAGTCCTGATATCTGCAAAAGGTCAGAGAAGTTTTTCGGCTGACAGTCAAGAAGCATTTGTCTTACGAACGGCGTACCCATTTCAGGTATACCGAGCGTTCCCGTCTGACACATTATATCCTCCTCCGTCACTCCAAGTGACTCAGGGGAAGTGAACAGCGAATATACCGCAGGGTCAGACATGGGGCAATCGAGGATATCTCGTCCGGTGAACATTTCCAGATACTTATACATTGTCGGGTTATCGTGACCAAGCTCGTCAAGCTTCAGGATAGTATCGTGGAGAGAATGGAAGTCGAAGTGGGTAGTTACCATGTCAGAGTCCACTTTTTCCGCAGGGTGCTGAACAGGTGTGAAGTCATAGACCTCATAGTCGCTTGGAATAACGACCATTCCACCCGGGTGCTGAGAGGTCGTTCTCTTTATGCCGCAGCAGCCAAGCTTAAGACGCTCTATCTCAGCCTTTGGAACTGTTTTTCCACGCTCGTCAAGATATTTCATAACATAGCCGAAAGCGGTCTTTTCCTGAATCATGCCGATAGTACCGGCTTTGAACACATGGTCCTCACCGAAAAGAACCTCCGTATATTTATGCGCCTTTGCCTGATAGTCACCTGAGAAGTTAAGGTCGATATCAGGGGCTTTATCGCCGTCAAAGCCAAGGAACGTTTCAAATGGGATATCGTGTCCGTCACGGTGCATATTCTCTCCGCACACAGGACAGTTTTTCGGTGGCAGGTCAAAGCCTGAGCCTACCGAGCCGTCTGTAATGAACTCGCTGTGGTGGCAGTTAAGACAGACATAGTGTGGCACAAGAGGATTTACCTCAGAGATACCCGACATAGAGGCAACGAAAGACGAACCTACCGAGCCTCTCGAACCTACCTGATAGCCATTCTCGTTAGAGTTGGCAACAAGCTTCTGAGATATCATGTAAAGCACTGCAAATCCGTGCTTGATAATGGAGTCAAGCTCTCTTTTAAGTCTTTTGAAAACAAGGTCTGGGATGTGTCCCTCAAAATATTTTGATACGTCAACGTCCTCGCCCTCAGGGACTTCTATGGTCTCAGGGTCACAGTCGCCGTAAATGGAGCAGCATTTCTTCCAGCATATATACTGAAGCTGATAAACCGAGCCTTCGATAAAAGGCGTATAAGTACCGTTCGGAAACGCTTTCAGGTCAGGGTCTACCATATCAGCCACGTTGTTTGTATTCGTTACAACGACCTCAAATGCCTTTTCCTCGCCAAGATAGCTCAGCTCGTCAAGCATTTGGTTTGTGGTCTTAAGGTACAAAGGAGGCTGAGTATCGGCGTCAGGGAAGCCCATTGAAGCCTGTATCACCGACCTGAACTGTGCGTCGGTCTTGTCCATAAAATGCACGTCGCCTGTTGCGCAGACGGGTATGCCCAAGTCCTCCCCAAGTTTTACAATAAAGCGGTTTATATCCTTTATATCCTCCGCTGTGTGTATCCTGTCATAAGGAGGCTTTTCGGTGGTGAGCATAAATTTGTTGTTTCCGTCAGGCTGTATCTCCAGATAGTCATAAAAGCTTGCTATCTGCTTGATCTCATCATAGTTTCTGCCCTCGAGATAAGCCTGAATGACCTCGCCACGCTCGCAGGCACTACCGAGGATAAGACCCTCACGATGTCTTACAAGCTCAGATTTTGGTATTCTCGGACGTCTTTTGAAATATTTAAGATTGGAGTCTGATATAAGCCTATACAGATTTTTCAGACCCGTGTTATTTCTTACGATAATAATTTGGTGATAAGTCGGCTTTGCAAGCACCTGATTTTCATTTGCAAGCAAGCTGTTGAGCATATCCACTGTTATAAGAATCAGAGGATACTGCTCCATGAGCATTTTCGACAGCCTTATGAATATCCCTGCAAGCACCTCTGCGTCATCACAGCCACGGTGGTGCTGAAAATCCCCAAGTCCGAAATGCTCCGCCACATAGTTGAGTTTATGCTTTTCAAGCTCCGGAAGCATTATCTGCGACATTGGCACAGTGTCTATAGAAGAATATTTTATCTCAATGCCCTGTCTTTTTGCACAGGCGGATATAAAGCCCGTATCGAACTGAGAATTGTGCGCCACAAGAACAGGGTCGTTGCCGATAAACTCCTTGAATTTAAGGAGAGCTTCCCTTTCGCTTGCACCGTCCTTTACCATATCGTCAGTGATGTGGGTGAGGTTTGAGATAAACTCAGGGATAGGTCTTTCAGGGTTTACGAAAATATCGAGCTTGTCCACAACTTCAAGATCTCTCAGCTTGACAGCGCCTATCTCGATGATCCTATCTTCATTAGGATTTGTACCCGTAGTTTCAAGGTCAAAGCAGATTATCTCGTCTGTAAGCTCACGCTTGTCCGTTCCACGGAATATCTTTTCGTCATTATTGACCTCATATGACTCTATGCCGTAAAGCACCTTGAAGTCACCGCCGCCCTTGCGTATGCCGATACAGGTATTTCCGGCGTCAGGATAGCCCTGAACAACACCATGGTCTGTTATGGCAAGTGCTTTGTGTCCCCACGAATAGGCTCTTTCCACAAGCTTGCCCGCAGGAGTGAGAGCGTCCATCATAGACATATTGGTATGGCAATGAAGCTCCACACGCTTATGCTCGCAGGTATCCTTTTCCTTTTCACGCTTTACCACCATAATGCTGTCAGGCTTGATGTTTATAGAGTGGTCGAAATCGTCCTCCTCTATCTCACCTGCCACAAGTATGGTCTTGCCTGCCTTAAGGTGTTCCAGCATTGCCTCAAGCACTGCCCTTTTCAAGCCTTTCATGTTTCTGAAATTCTTGTTTGAGCCTATGAACTTTATAGAGTTTGAGGAAGTATAGTCGGTAAAAATCAGGTGTGCTATAAGCATACCCGACTTTGTTTCCTTTGTTTCCACAGGTCCGAAAATATCGCCCCAGACCACCACACGTCCACGGTAATCCGCAGGGATATCTTTCATCTGCATCACCTGCTCGTTTCCTGATATTGGCGCACCCATAAGCACAAGAGCGTCATCGCACAGAAGCGAGAACCTTGTGAAGTCCACATTTGCAGTTCGGAAATCCACAGAAGCACCGCTTGCAGTATTAGTGGTAACAGCCGCCTTTTTCTCAGGCTGTGCAGGATCTATTTTCGGCACAGGGAGTGAGTTCAAAAACTCCTCCTGCTCACGCTGATGCTCTTCCATATCTGTTTCAAGCACGCCCGTGAGCTTTATATCCGCCCTTACGGAAAAAAGCTCCATGGTGAGCGCAGGAAAAGCCGTTTCTATGCCCGCCTTTTTCAGCAACGCTTCGCCTCCGTGTTTTATATCAACGGTAAAAATGCCGTTTTCATAAACAGCCTCAGCGTTGTCAAAAAAGCCGTTCACAAGAGGAAATCTGCTTTTAAGAAACTTGCAAAGCTCAGGAAAATACTCCGCACAAAGCATATCAGGGGTATATTTGAGCTGCAAAACAAACTTTCCTGCTCCGAGAGCCGCCCTCATTTTCATTTCAAATTCCACTGTGCTGTCAAAAGGCACCAGCTTGTCAAAAGCCGCCTGACAGGTAAAATTGCCGTTTTCTTCGTTATAGCCCAGCCTTAATATCCTGCCCTTTTCTATCACAGAGGGTATAAGCTCCTTATAGTTTTCAAAGAAGCTTTCAATGGTGTATGTATTCATTTATGGTATATCCTTTTAAAGTTTTTCTATTTCCGCCAGAAGCGCAGGCAAAGCCTCCTCCTCTGATACCTTTCTGAGCTTTTCACCGTGGCTGAATATCACCGCACAGCCGTCACCGCCTGCAATGCCTATATCAGCGTTGCCCGACTCGCCTATGCCGTTCACAACACAGCCCATAACGGCTATCTTGATATCCTTGTCTATATCCTTGGTGGCTTCCTCAACCTTTTTTGCAAGACCTATAAGGTCTATCCTAGTTCTTCCGCAGGTAGGGCAGGAAACTATCCTTACTCCGCCACTTTTGCCGATAGCCTTTAAAATATCCTTTGCGGCATATATCTCTTTTACAGGCTCGTCGGTAAGTGAAACTCTTATAGTTTCGCCTATGCCGTCGCACAGAAGCGAACCTATACCGATAGATGATTTTATAAGACCCATTCTCTCGGTGCCAGCTTCAGTTACTCCAAGGTGCAGAGGATAGTTACAGGTCTGTGCACACAGTCTGTATGCCTTTATCATGGTCGGCACGTCTGATGACTTTATAGAGATAACTATATCCTCAAAGTCGCACTGCTCCAAAATTCTCACATGACCCATTGCGCTTTCCACAAGGGCTTCAGCAGTTGGCGAACCGTATTTCGCAAGCAACTCCTTTTCCAGAGAGCCGCCGTTCACGCCTATCCTGATAGGGATATTTCTTTCACGGCAGGCTTTAACCACCGCTTTCACCCTATCCATAGAGCCGATATTGCCAGGGTTAATCCTTATCTTATCGATACCAGCTTCCGCCGCCGCAATGGCAAGACGATAGTCAAAGTGGATATCCGCCACAAGAGGGATAGAGATCTTCTCTTTGATAGCTGGGATAAGCTTAACGGCTTCCATGTTTGGTATAGCCGCTCTTACTATTTCACAGCCAGCCTTTTCAAGCTCCACAGCCTGCTTAACAGAGCCTTCTATGTCCGTAGACGGCACATTGAGCATGGATTGGATATATATCTTTTTGCCGTCAAGGACAAGTCCTCCCACCTTGACAGGTCTTACGTTTCTCTTATTTTCACCTGACATAAACAGTTCCTCCTTTAAACAAGCTTGATGATATCGCTCACTGTCACCACTACCATAAGAAGCAACAGAGCCGCCATACCGATAGCGTGTACCATTCCCTCATGCTCAGGCTTGACAGGCTTACGGCGTACCGCTTCGATAATGAGGAACAGCAGTCTTCCGCCGTCAAGTGCAGGCAATGGCAAGAGATTGAAAATGCCGATATTTATGGTCATGAACGCACCTAGCGACAACATTGTGTCAATAAGTGACGACCAATCTATCTTGCCTGACTGGCTGTCCCTTTCGCTGTCGATAACATTGTCGATAGTGTCAACGATACCCACAGGACCGCTGAGGTCTTTTATGGAATACTTTCCCCTTATAAGGTCGGCAAAGGAGATATAGATAAGTCTGCCGTCAGTACAGCCCTGCTTAAAAGACTGAGTAATCACAGAGCCGACGGTCACAGCTTTTGGTGCGACCTTGAAATCGATGTGCATGGTATTATCGTCCGTTGCAAAGGTGACATCTTTAAGCTCCACCTTTTTTCCGTCACGCTTCACCACCATATCGAACTTGCCGTCCTCATCGTTGCCAAACTGATAGGACATATCCATAGTAGTGAAAATTCTCATGCCGTTGACCTCGATTATCTCGTCACCCACCTGCAAGCCGGTCGATTGGGACATAGCGTTATCCTCAAACCACGATATAGTGGTGGTTGCGATGCCGTCAGACCTTGCGGTGCTGATACAAAGGATAATATATCCAAGCACAAGATTCATTATAACGCCTGCCACCACGATAAGCATTCTTTTTGGCAGGCTTTTATTACAAAACGCACCGCCGTCCTCGCTTCCGTTATCCTCGCCCTCCATGGCACAATAGCCGCCTATGGGAAACACACGCCAAGCGTAAAGGGTATCGCCCTTTTTCTTTTTGAGAATGGCAGGCCCCATGCCGATAGCGAACTCGTTGACCTTTACTCCGCTGGCTTTCGCCGCAATAAAGTGACCAAGCTCGTGTATTATTATGATAGCTTCAAAGATCAATATTGCAAATAGTATACTCATTTTTTTACCTCGCATGAACACTCTGTGCGTTTGGTTTACTGATGTTGTGGTAATTTATCTCCTGTAGGGGAGCGGCGCAATTTCTGCTTTGCATAAATCCGACGTCCCGACCCGTCCAACATTTCGTCTACAATCTCATTTGTGTTATCCACATAATGTTTTCTACATAAGCTCTGGATAATTCAAACCTCGCTCCTCCGAGCGGGCTGTCGCATTTCTGTGAGCTTGCGAACAGAAATTTCGCCAAGCCCCTACAAATATTCGGGATAGTTTATCTTGCCGCAAAATCGCTTTGCTCGATGCTTTATTTTACTTTTTTCTGGTGATTTGCTTGGTCGGCTGTGCCATTCCTCACTCCTCACTCCTCACTTAAAAGCCGCTCCTCACTAAGCTCCGATAAGCTCCTTCGCTCTCTCCCTAGCCTTTCTATCCGCTTCCAGCACATCTTCCACACACTTTATCTCTTTTCGTGGTGTATTCTCGCAGACATTCATTACTATTCTGCCAATGTCAAGAAAATCTAATTTCCCGTCAAGAAAAGCCGCAACGGCTTCCTCATTCGCTCCATTCACTGCCGCAGGAAGATTTCCGCCGATAGTGACAGCCTTTATACAAGCCCTAAGACAATCGAACGTATCATAGTCAGGCTTCTCGAAAGTGAGCTTTCCATAGTCTGTAAGGGACAGCTTTTTCACATCGCATTCCACTCTTTCAGGATAAAGCAGAGCATACTGTATGGGTATTTTCATATCAGGCACGCCAAGCTGTGCGATAACAGAATTATCCTCATACTCCACCGCTGAATGTACAACGCTCTGTCTATGGACAACTATCTCGATCTGCTCAGGTCTGAGCTTGAAAAGCCACATTGCTTCGATAAATTCAAGACCCTTGTTCATAAGCGTAGCAGAGTCAATGGTTATCTTTCTGCCCATTGACCAGTTAGGGTGATTAAGAGCCTGCTCAACTGTCACGCCCTCCAGGTCAGACTTTGTTTTGCCGAAGAATGGTCCGCCCGAAGCAGTAAGGATTATCCCTTTGAGCCTGTTGCCCTCGTTTCCCTGCAGGCACTGAAAGATAGCCGAATGTTCGCTGTCAACAGGATATATCTTCACTCCCTTTTCAGCAGCCGCCTTTATAACAAGCTCACCGCCTGCCACAAGTGTTTCCTTATTGGCAAGGGCAATGTCAGTGCCTTTTTCGATAGCCGTAAGGGTTGGCACAAGACCCACCATGCCAACGACTGAGTTGAGCATGATATCGACCCCGTCCATTCTTGCTATCTCTTTAAGTCCCTCCATGCCTGTGGATATTTTTATGCCAGTGCCACTGAGAAGCTTTTCAAGCTCTGACTTTTTGTCCTCTCGGTAGATACACACACGCTCAGGCATAAGCTCTTTTGACTGAGCCGCAAGCTTTTTAACGTCAGAATTTGCCGCAAGCGCCTTTACTTTAATATTATGCTTTGCAGCCACTTCTAATGCCTGCGTGCCTATAGAACCCGTTGAACCGAGTATGGTCATTGTTTTCATTTATTGTCCCTCGTCATATAAAATAAATTCAGGCAATTCCGCATAAAGATGGTTTGCAAGCGGTGTTGCCTTAATAACGCTTAAAAGGGGTAAGCCTAAGCCTGCCCCTAAAAGTCATAATTTTCTATTTAAGTATAAGCCCCTGTGTGAACATATAGTACATAAAAGGTGCAACGAGCAGAACGCTGTCAAAGCGATCCATTATTCCACCATGACCCGGCATTATGTTGCCATAGTCCTTTATACCAGTCTGTCTTTTTATCACCGAAGCTGTAAGGTCGCCCACAAGTCCGATAAGAGCCGCAAGCATACCTGCGATTAGAACGCCTAGATAGTGGATAGGCTCGCCTTTAAGTACGAACTGATAGAACAGGCTTATTATAAGCATAAGAATACCATTTGAGATAACGCCGCCTATAAGACCCTCCACAGTTTTCTTAGGGCTTATCTCAGGGCAAAGCTTTGTTTTGCCGAAGAAAGTTCCTGCAAAATAAGCACCGCTGTCAGCCAGCCAAGCCGCTGCAAGAGTAAGAACTATCATAAACACGCCCTTGCCGCCCAAGCCTGCCATTGTGACCAAAATTGAGAATGAATACGGCAGAAGTATGCCCACGCCCAGCATGAAGAAAAACTCTGTATACTGGAATTTTGTATGCTCTTTAAGATAAAGCAGACACATTGCTATAACGAAAAGCCCCATATAAAGCTTGTAGCTGAAAAAGTACAGCCAGCCGTGTCTGTAGAACACAGGCATGAAAGCATCCACAAAGGCAAACGCACAGCAGGCAATGGTCTGATACTTATGCTCTGTCATTTTTGTCGCCCTGAATATCTCATATATTGCAAGTGCAGAAATTGCGCCCACCGCAATGTTGAACAGGAACGTTCCGTGTGCGATAAGCAGTATCACTGCGATAACAATGGCAACTGCCGCAGATTTAATACGGGTAGACATTTTTACACCCCTCCAAATCTTCTGTTTCTTTCGCTGTATGCGATAACAGCCTTGTCAAGGTCGCTGCCCTTGAAATCAGGCCACAGGATATTTGTGTAATAAAACTCAGCATAAGCCGCCTGCCATATCATAAAGTTTGACAATCTTTGCTCTCCGCTAGGTCTTATAACAAGGTCAACAGGAGGTATCTCCTCAGTGTAGAGATTTCTCTCTATCATATCCATTGTAATATCCTCAGGCTCCAGCTTGCCTTCTTTCACCTGCTGAGCCAATGTCTTAGCCGCATGGCAAATCTCGTCCCTGCCGCCGTAGTTGATAGCAAGCACAAGAGTCATAGAGTCAAAGTCCTTTGAGTCCTCCTCAACGGAAGCCATTTTCCTTTGCAGATTTTCGCTGAGCCTTGTTCTGTCGCCTATAAAGCGCACCCTGATATTCTCCTCGATAAAGTCCCTGACCTCGTCAAGATACTTTTCAAAAAGATCCATAATTGCGTCTACCTCGTCCTTAGGTCTTTTCCAGTTCTCGGTAGAAAACGCATAGTAAGTTATATACTGTATTCCAAGCGCCTTGGCGTGTCTTGTTATGGCTCGAAAGGTCTTTGCGCCCTCTCTGTGTCCGAACTTTCGGGGCAAGCCCCTCTTTTTCGCCCATCTGCCGTTACCGTCCATGATAACGCCCACATGAACAGGCACAGACACGTTCTCTCCAAGGCTTATCTTCTCATTATTCGCCATGGCTTAGATAGAGAGTATCTCTTTTTCCTTTTCGGCAACGTGACCGTCAACTTCCTTAACGAACTTGTCAGTAAGCTTCTGGATCTCGTCCTCGCAGTCCTTAAGATCGTCCTCTGTGATCTCGTTGTTCTTCTTCATTGCCTTGAACTTTTCCATAGCGTCACGTCTGATAGAACGGATAGCGACCTTGCACTCCTCGCCCATTTTCTTGATGTCCTTAACAAGCTCCTTACGTCTGTCCTCAGTGAGCTGTGGGAAAGTAAGTCTTATAACAGTGCCGTCATTCTGTGGATTGATGCCGATATCAGAAGCCTGAATAGCCTTTTCGATAGGCTTGAGAGTTGACTTATCCCATGGCTGTATAACAAGCACTCTTGCCTCAGCAACGGAAACTGCCGCCATCTGTGTAACAGGTGTCATTGCACCGTAATATTCTACCTGGACTTTGTTGAGTACGGACGGATTAGCTCTGCCTGCTCTGATGCCTGCAAAGTCCGAAAGCATAACGTTTATGGATTTCTCCATTTTTGTCTTAGCATTTTCCTTGATCTGTTTCATATTCAAACGATCCTTTCTTGATTATCTTTATTATTTTACGAGAGTGCCTATATTTTCGCCCATGCAAGCATCATAGATATTGTCTGGTCTTGCAAGATCGAAAACGAGTATCGGGATATTGTTGTCCTTACACATTGCCGCAGCGGTCGAGTCCATTACCTGCAGACCCTTTGCAAGAATATCAGCAAATGTAAGTGTGTCATACTTGACAGCGTCTGGATACTTGTGAGGATCCTTGTCATAAACACCGTCTACCATGGTAGCCTTAAAGAATATATCAGCCTCGATCTCAGCCGCTCTCAGTGCAGCAGCCGTATCAGTTGAGAAGAATGGGTTACCGGTGCCGCAGCCGAAGATAACCACTCTGCCCTTTTCAAAATGACGCATAGCCTTGTTTCTGATGTAAGGCTCAGCCACCTGCGGCATGGATATAGCCGTCTGTACTCTCACTTCAAGACCGCAGTTCTCAAGGCCGTCCGCAACAGCAAGTGCGTTCATAGCAGTTGCCAGCATACCGATATGGTCGGCTCTTGTTCTGTCCATTGCACCGCTCGATCTGCCTCTCCAGAAATTGCCGCCGCCTACAACGATACCTACCTCAACGCCGGCGTCAACACATTTTTTTATGCTCTTACCGAATGAGGTGATAACGTCATAATCAAGACCTATCTTCTTATCGCCTGCGAGAGCCTCACCGCTTAATTTGAGCAATATTCTCTTATATTTAGGTTCCATATTTCAAAGCACTCCTTAACACATATTTCGTTGGAATTATCCATATTAATTATACAATATTTTCAGCAGATTGTAAAGAGGAAAAACGCCAAAATCAGCCCTTTATTATCTTCACAAAAAAGTTTCTTGTTCTCGGTCCGTCAAACTCAGCGAAATAGATACCCTGCCAGGTGCCGAGAAGAAGTTCGTTATCGTCGATGATAACAGTTTCCGAAGCACCAACACAGCTTGACTTCATATGAGCGTCAGAGTTTCCTTCAGCGTGACGGAACTGAGGTCTGTTCGGAAATGTTTCCTCCAAAGCGTAAAGAAGATCAGTTTTTACGTCGGGGTCGGCATTTTCATTTATGGTTATCGCCGCCGTGGTGTGGGGACAGAATACCACCGCAATGCCGCTTTGCACTCCTGATTCTGTGACAGCCTGCCTTACATAGCTTGTGATATTGTAAAGTCCTCTGCGTTCTGTCTTGATAGTGTATCTTTTAAGCATATGTATCCGTCCTTTCAACGGTCGCTTTCCTAGCTCAGAAAAGTTGACTCAGTTTCATTTCTGTTTGGTCTGCCCATAAGATTTTTGATAGCGTTAGCCGCAGGCTCACCCTCAAAAAGCACCTTTGCAAGCTGTTCTGTGATAGGCATTTCAATGCCCATTCTCTTTGAAAGCTCCCATGCGTTTTTGGTGCATACATAGCCCTCAACAGTGCCGACCTGTCTTACAGCTTCCTCAGGGGTAACTCCCTTGCCTATGAGGATACCAGCACGGCGGTTTCTGCTGTGCATTGAACAGCAGGTAACGATAAGGTCTCCTATGCCGCTAAGTCCGCCAAAGGTTTCAAGCTTTGCGCCCATTGCAACTCCAAGACGTGATATCTCTCTGATACCCCTTGTCATAAGTGCAGCCTTTGTGTTGTCACCAAGTCCAAGGCCGTCGCAAACGCCTGCCGCCAAAGCGATGACGTTTTTCAGCGAACCGCCTATCTCGCAGCCCATAACGTCATCATTAACATACACTCTGAACGTATCGTTAGAAAGAGTGTTCTGTATATAATATGAAACCTCCCTGTCGTCAGAAGCAGTAACAACAGTAGTGGGAACTTTTCTTGCCACTTCCTCTGCGTGTGACGGACCAGTAAGCACCGCAACATGATTGTTCGGAAAACACTCTCTCGCCACACAGCACATAGTTTTAAGGCTTCCGCCCTCAAGACCCTTTGCCGTGTTCACAACTATCGTTCTGCTTTCAAGATAAGGCACAACGCTTTCGCAGACCTCTCTGAGAAAAGGCGAAGGTATGCCAAGTATCACCATGTCTTTATCCTTAACACAGCTTATATCCGTTGTAAGCTCGATAGTCTTGTTCACCTGAACGCCGGGGAGCTTTGCTTTAAGCTCGCCTGTTCTCTTGATAGCATCTATCTCGTCCTGAAACTTTGACCATACTGTTACTTTATGCCCTGCATTGTCGCACATTATTGCCAGTGCAAGACCAAATCCGCCTGAACCGAGTATAGTAATATCTGCCATAATAAAAACCTCCCTTACGCCTTTTTCTTGCTTCCGAATTTGTTTTCGGTGCCGTTCATAAGGCGTTTGATATTAGGTCTGTGCATATAAATGATAAGCAGACCGATAGCCGTTGCCATAAGAGTATTTGCAAGAACGCCGTCGCCCTTGATTATAAAAAGCTGAACGATAGGCGTAAAAACAGGATATGCGACAGCAGCGCATATAGAACCTACAGACACATATTTTGTTGCCGCAAGCACGATAGCGAAAACAGCCACCGAGAAAGCACAGGTCAGCGGGTCGATAGCGATAAGAGTCGTTGCCGCAATAAGAACGCCCTTTCCACCGTGAAAACCATAGAATACCGGGAAAATATGTCCAAGCATTACAAAAAAGCCCGCAAGATACCCGATAAATTTATCGTCATGAAAAAATGTCACGCCGAAACCGTTTGTCACCACAAGGCGGCAGATAACTACCGCAAGCACGCCCTTTGCAAGGTCACACAACAGCGTTGCCGCCGCAGGCCCTTTTCCGAATACTCTCAGAACATTGGTCAAACCTGCGTTGTTGCTTCCGTAATCACGGATATCCTTATGCTTTAAAACTCTGCACACAATTATGGCAGAATTAAGACTTCCGAAAAGATAGGAAAAAATTATAGTGAATGCCAGACTTAAAAATATGTCCACAAAATAACCTCCAGAATTTTATTTAACGTCGTCCTTGTCACGCTCTCTTATCTTGAAAACGATAGGCGTGCCTTCAAGTCCGAAGGTCTCTCTTATCTGATTTTCAATATAACGCTGATAGGAAAAATGATACAGATCGGCTCTGTTTACAAAAAACACGAATGTAGGCGGTTTGGTAGAAACCTGCGTCATGTAGTATATCTTCAGCCTTCTGCCCTTGTCAGACGGTGGCTGTACCCTCTGGGTAGCATATGCAAGAACATCGTTAAGTCTGCCTGTCGGTATTCTGATAGAGTTCTGCTCTGCAACGAACTTGATAGTATCAAAAAGCTTGTCCATTCTCAGACCTGTTTTTGCAGAGATGAATACAAAAGGCACATAGCTCATGAAGCTGAAATCGTCCTGAAGCTTTTTCTGGAAGTCGTTCATGGTGTTAGTTTCTTTCTCGATAGCGTCCCACTTGTTCACCGCAACAACGCAAGCCTTGCCCTTTTCGTGAGCATAGCCTGCCACCTTTGAATCCTGCTCAGTAAAGCCCACAGTTGCGTCAATAACGATAACCGCAACATCGGCTCTGTCAACAGCCATATAAGCCCTCAACACAGAGAATTTCTCAATAGTCTCCAGCACCTTTGACTTACGTCTGATACCAGCCGTATCTATGAAAACGAACTTGCCCTTTTCATTTTCCACAACCGAATCAGTAGCGTCACGGGTAGTGCCTGCAATATTTGAAACGATAACACGTTCCTCACCGCATATCTTGTTTATTATAGAGGACTTTCCAACGTTAGGCTTGCCGATAACAGCGACCTTTATCGAATCATCGTCATCGTCCTCTTCATTTTCCTCCGGAAGATATTTCAGCACCTCGTCAAGGAGATCGCCCGTTCCGTGACCATGAACAGAAGAAACAGGGAACGGTTCGCCCAAACCGAGATTATAGAACTCATACAGCTCCATAGGCGGTTCGCCCACATTATCCACCTTGTTCACGCAAAGCACGATAGGCTTGCCCGATTTCAAAAGCATCTGTGCCACCTCATAATCAGTGGCAGTAACTCCGCATTTAAGGTCTGTCACAAGAATGGTGACATCGGCTTTCAGTATAGCAAGCTCCGCCTGTCTGCGCATCTGAGCTAGGATAATATCATCAGACTCAGGCTCGATTCCGCCCGTGTCCACCAGCATGAACTCGTGTCCGAGCCATTCGCACTTTGCATATATCCTATCTCTTGTGACGCCAGGAGTATCTTCAACTATAGAAAGTCTTTGACCGATAAGCTTATTAAAAAGAGTAGACTTACCAACATTAGGTCTGCCCACTATCGCAACGATCGGCAATGACATATATATCGACCTCATTTCATATAAATTTGCACATTGATACATCGTATAGTATAACACAATTTCTCACGTTTTGTCAACCATACGAGAAATACAGCACCCACATTCCATAGATTTTTAATACAAATATGTAGAAGCAAACAGCGTTTGCCCGCCTTTTTCACTGCTACAACAAAAAAGAGCAGAACGGCCTAAGCCATTCTGCTCTATGTGCTTATCAAAAATTATGCTTCCTTCTTGATAACCTCTACGCCCTTATAATAACCGCAATTCTTGCAAACCTTGTGTGGTGAAGTAAGCTCACCGCAGTTAGAACATTTACAAAGTGCAGGTGCGTCAAGCTTCCAAACTGCTGAACGTCTCTTGTCACGTCTAGCCTTGGATACTTTTCTCTTTGGTACTGCCATTCTGGCACCTCCTCGTCAGTAAAATCATTATAGTCTGTTCAGCTATTTCCCGTCAAGAGCAGTTACATTTGCCCTCATTCAAATCCTGTCCGCAAACGTAACACAAACCCTTGCAGTCATCCCTGCAAAGAATTTTTGTAGGCAGCTGTAACAACAAATCTGAAATAGCTAATTCGTCCAGATCAAGAGTATTGTTCTCGCAGACCACATAATCGTCCCTGTCGCTTTGAACACTTCTCACCAGAGTGTGTTCAAAGTCATAAATATACTCCCTGCTGAACTCCTTTAGACATCTGTCACAGGTGTGATCCATAGTAAAAACAGTCTTGAACCTGAGCGTTACCACCCCTGCCCTGTTCTCTATCTCACCTGTTACCGCAACGGGCGATGCAAAAGAATATCCGCCATACTCCGACAGCTTGTCTGCTGTTATGGAATAATCGATCGTTTTTCGCTCTCCGATTATATCGAAAAGTTCCTTCAACTGTACATTCATACTTGCACCTCAAACATCACAAATTCCATTATAACCTGAGAAACGTGATTTGTCAATACTTTTTTTCAATTTTTTCGTTTTTGCTATCAAAATACCAATAAACGAAGCGCAAAGCCTTACTTGATGAAAGCCTTTACCTTTGCAGGCAGCTCGTCAACGTCAGCAGATACTGTGAAAGTAACGTTTACGTCCTTTGTGAGAACTGCTACCTTTTCAAGCATATTGCCAAGAGCGTCATAATCTCTGCCGCCGATCTTCAGGATACCGTCAACGAAAACTTCCTGAATGTCATAGTTGCCAGCCATCAGACCTGCAACAAAGCCATAGAAGCTGTCAAAGCTGTTGATACCGTATTCTTCAGCGTCAGCCAATCTTACATTATGAGGAAGGTCATAGGTAAGCTGCATACCTCTTTCGATGCAAACAACGTTGCCTGTAGCATTTTCAGCAGCCTTCTTGATAGAATCAACAAGTATCTTAGTCTTGCCTGTGCCCTTTTTACCTGGAATCAAATTAATCATATAAACTCTCCGTTCCGCTTATTAAAGCATTTATTTTAAGAGCAGACCCCCGAAGGGGAAACGCTCAAAATTTCCTTTTGTTCTGCCTTTAGGATATTAACCCAGCTTAGCCTCGAGTTCAGCCTTCTGTGACTCATAACCCGGCTTGCCGAGAAGAGCGAACATATTCTTCTTGTAGCTCTCAACGCCCGGCTGATTGAATGGGTTTACGCCAAGCATATAACCTGAGATAGCACAAGCCTTCTCAAAGAAGTAGATCATCTCGCCAAGGTTTTCCTCATCGAGCTTATCAACATCTATAACGATATTAGGAACGCCTCCCTCAGTGTGAGCAAGGATAGTACCCTGATATGCCTTTTCATTTACAACTGACATATTCTGATTTGTGAGGAAGTTAAGTCCGTCAAGATTATCCTTGTCAGGCTCCAAGAACAGGTCGCTCTTTGGTGTCTTGATGTGCATAACTGTCTCAAACATAAGCTTTGAGCCGTCCTGAATGAACTGACCAAGTGAGTGCAGGTCTGTTGAGAATGTAGCGGCAGATGGGAATATACCCTTATCGTCCTTGCCCTCGCTCTCGCCGAACAGCTGCTTGAACCACTCGCCCATCATTGTGAATGAAGGGTCATATGAAACGAGCATCTCAACGCTCTTGCCTTTTCTATAGAGAATGTTTCTGAGAGCTGCATACTTATAGCAATCGTTGTTATCATCAGCAGAATACTTCTTCATGCCCTCTCTTGCGCCAGCCATGAGCTTGTCGATATCACAGCCTGCTGCTGCGATAGGGAGAAGACCAACTGCTGTGAGAACTGAAAATCTTCCGCCAACGTCATCAGGAACAACGAATGTCTCATAGCCCTCTTCGTCAGAAAGCTGCTTAAGAGTACCCTTAGCCTTGTCTGTTGTAGCGAAAATTCTTGTCTTAGCCTCTTCCTTGCCATACTTATCTTCAAGAAGCTTCTTGAAAATTCTGAAAGCAAGTGCAGGCTCAGTTGTTGTGCCCGACTTTGAAATTACGTTTACGCAAATATCTCTGCCCTCGCAAATTGAAAGCACCTCATTAAGGTAAGCCGAGCTGATATTGTTTCCGACAAAATAAATGTCAGGAGTATCCTTCTTAAGATTGTTGTAGAATGGCGACTTGAGCAGCTCGATAGCAGCTCTTGCACCAAGATAAGATCCGCCGATACCGATAACGATGAGAACATCGCACTTTTCCTTGATCCTTGCGGCAGCAGCCTTGATCCTTGCAAATTCTTCCTTATCATAATCCTCAGGGAGTGTTACCCAGCCGAGAAAATCATTTCCCAGACCGTTTCTGTTCACCAGAGTATTATGAGCGGCAGTTACCTGTGCAGCCATACCCTCGTATTCATGTTCACTTACAAAACCCTCAAGATACTTTGTGTTAAGCTTTAATGACATTATCCTTCATTTCCTTTCCTTACCTGACGGAGACGTACTACCATAAAACACGTTTCTCCGTTAATACTAGATAAATTATACTATATTTTTGTGAACATTTCAAGAGTTTTATAAAGCGAAATCATCTTTTGTGCATTTTAAACAAATCTCTTATTACATACTTAGCAGATTGTACACAAGCTTTTTTATGCCGCAGATAAAATTCATCTCCTTCACCTCTTTGCAGGCGACTATCTTTCCCTCTAATATCACCTCGCCGCCCATGGTGTATCTTATTTCTCCCGCAGTTTCGCCATTTTTCACAGGTGCGTCAAGCTTTTCCTCCACCTTGAAACCGCACTCCACCATACGATATGTTCCCCTCGGTATAACTATAGGATAAAGCCCCTTGGGAGCAAGCTCCACAGAAAGCTCCTCTCCTCCGCACACCACAGTTTCCTTTACCATATCATCAGGAAGTTCGGGAGTATATATCTCATATGTATCGAACGCCAAGTTCAGAAGTTTCTTCGCCTCAGCATTCATATTCTCCTGCGAATCACAGCCGTTAAGCACTACGCATACTGACATATCCCCTTTTTCAGCCGTTGCCGCAATACAGCTCCCAGCCTTTTCACTTCCCCACGCTTTCATGCCTGTTACGCCCTTGTAAGTACGCACAAGCCTATTAAGATTTACAAGCTCCGCCTTGCCGTCTCTCACAGTGTCAAGCCAGCAGGTAAGGTAAGGAGTGAGATTTTTGTATTTTGCAAGTTCCGAACAAAGCAAAGCTGTGTCCTTTGCTGTTGTAACATTGCCCTCTCCCATGCCAGTACAATCAGTGTAAACAGTGTCATTCATGCCAAGCATTTTCGCACGGCTGTTCATAAGCTCCACCGCCTTGTCTGCCGAGCCTGCCACCTTTTCCGCAAGCGCCGCACAACCGTCGTTTGCATTGCCTGCCGACACCGACTTTATAAGCTCCTCCACAGATATCTTCTCTCCCTTGTCAAGCCATATCTGGCTTCCCTGCTGAGAGTTGGCATATTCCGACACTACTGACGTGTCGCTCATGGAAAGTTCACCGCTGTCTATCTTTTCTGCTGTGAGCAAAAGCACCATGAGCTTCGCATAGTGACCGCACTCACACTGCTCCTGCGGCTCTTTCTCAAAAAGCACCCTGCCTGTGGTCATCTCCGTCACCACTGCAGACCTAGCCGTAAGCCCCTCTATAATATCACTCACCGCCACAGTGTCCGCAGACACAAAGTCCTCCGCTGACAACGCACCTGCTTTTTCTTTCCCCTCCGCCAGCGAACACACCATAAACACTGCCACAGCCGCACATAACACTGCCGAGCATATTTTCCTTAATATTTTCACATTTTCCACCTCTTACATATACTATTTTTATATTTATATTCACCCTGTCCCGAAATTAGCATTATGCCCCGAAAAGTTTCCGAAAACTCATTTGTAAACAGTTGCAGGAATTTGTTAAATAACTGTTACAACTCTTGAAATAAATATGGGAGTGTGCTATAATGTATTCTATAGAAATGTGTATTTTATAAGCGAAATATTTATATGAGGTGATTTAACAATGACAGAAATGGAACTTTACAAGCTTTGGTGTGAAAAGGCTGTTGACGATCCTGATCTCCAGACAGAGCTCAAATCTATCGAGGGCGACGAGGCTGCAATCCAGGACAGATTTTACAGAGATCTTGAATTTGGCACAGGCGGACTCAGAGGAGTTATCGGCGCAGGCGCATACAGACTTAATGTTTACACTATCAGACGTGCAACACAGGGTCTTGCAGACTATGTAAACGGCGCATTTGAAAACGGCAGCGTAGCTATCGCATATGACAGCCGTATCAAGTCTGACAAGTTCGCAAAGGAAGCTGCTGCGGTTCTGGCTGCAAACGGCATAAAGGTATACATCTATTCAGAGCTTATGCCGACTCCAATGCTTTCATGGGCTGTAAGAGAGCTTAAATGTCAGGCAGGTATCGTTATAACTGCATCACACAATCCTGCAAAGTACAATGGTTACAAGGTTTACGGCGAGGACGGCTGTCAGATCACACTTGATGTTGCAAACACAGTTATCGGCAAGATCAACGCAGTTGAGATGTTCGGCGGTGCAAAGGTGATCGACTTTGAGGACGGTATCAAGTCAGGCAAGATCGAATACATCAAGCAGGAAGTTATCGACAAGTATCTTGACAAGGTAGCACAGCAGGGCGTACATACTGACCTCGTAGCAGACAGCGGTCTGAAGGTAGTATACACTCCTCTTAACGGCACAGGAAACAAGCCTGTAAGAGCTATCCTTAAGAAGATAGGCATAAAGGAAGTAACAGTAGTACCTGAGCAGGAAAATCCTGACGGAAACTTCCCTACCTGCCCATTCCCTAACCCTGAGATCAAAGAGGCACTTGCAAAGGGACTTGAGCTTTGCAAGACAGTAAAGCCTGACCTTCTTCTTGCAACAGACCCAGACTGTGACAGAGTTGGTATCGCAGTACCTGACCCTGACGGAAACTATGTTTTGTTCAGCGGAAATGAAGTAGGCGCAATGCTTCTCAAATATATTTGTCAGGAAAGAACAGCCCTTGGCACAATGCCAAAGAACCCTGTAGCTGTTAAGACTATCGTAACAACAGACATATGCAAGAAGATAGCAGCAGAGTACAATGTAGAGCTTAGAGAAGTTCTCACAGGCTTCAAGTTTATCGGCGAGCAGATCGGATTCCTTGAGAAAGAGGGACAGGACGACAGATATATCTTCGGATTTGAAGAGAGCTATGGTTATCTTGCAGGCTCATATGTAAGAGATAAGGACGCAGTAGTAGGCTCAATGCTCATTTGTGAAATGGCAGCATTCTACAGAACAAAGGGCATCTCACTGCTTCAGGCAAGAGAAGATATGTACAAGAAGTACGGCAACTATCTCCACAGCCAGAAGTCATTCCAGTGCGAGGGTGCAAGCGGAATGGAGAGAATGAAGGAGATCATGACTGATTTAAGAGCTAATCCACCTAAGGCTATTGGCGGACTCAAGGTAGTAGACATAGCAGATTATCTTGCATCTGAGGAAACAAACCTTGAAACAGGCGCAAAGACAGTTCTCACGCTTCCAAAGTCAGATGTTATCGCATTCAAGCTTGAGCAGGGTGCAAGTGTAATAATCAGACCTTCCGGCACAGAGCCAAAGATCAAGGCATACTACACAACTATCGGCGACACAAGAGCTGATGCAGAAGCACAGGAAGAAAAGCTTATTGAAGATTTCAAGGGCATTCTTGGTTTCTAATAATTACTGTATATAGCGAAAGCAGGCGGTTTATCCGTCTGCTTTTTTTGTTTGCCCAACTTACTTTCTGCTTACATACAATTTATTTTACAACACAAACCATGTGTAGGGTACGGCGCCCTCGACGTCCCATTTCTCGTTTGCCTGTCCAATTCTACGTTATCCGCACAACGTTCGGCATATTTTTTCAAAACACTGTATGGCACAACATTTCCGCACACAGCACGTCTACACAAATTCATGAATAATCAAACCTTACCGCTTTGAGCGGGCTGTCGAGGGCGCCAGCCCCTACAGAGTTTCAGGCAAATTCGCTGTGCCGCAAAATCGCTACGCTCTTTGCGGATTTTACGTTGTGCTATGGGATAGAAAAAGCGGTGCAGAGTTTTGTGCTCCGACACCGCTTTGTTTTAATCACTACTTTATATTTCTTCTTTACTTTTTCTGCACCGCTTGATAGGCTTACGCCTATTGAGGCTCTGCCTCAAGCTCCGCAAGGGACTCTGTCCCTTGACCCTGCAAGCCCTCTAACGCCGGGCTTGTGCCTGCGTTTTATCTCTCGCTACGCTCGGTGTTGACTTTTACTTTATGCTTGTGATTTGTTCGATTGGCTATGCCATTCCTCACTCCTCACTCCTCACTTTAACCGAGAAGTTTATCCGCAATGGAATCCAGCCAGCCACCCTCGACTTCCTCTATTTTACCGCTGTCACAGGCTTTCGCAAACTTCGGGTCTATAGGCATTTTCGCCACAGCGTCGATACCAAACTTCAC
This sequence comes from Ruminococcus sp. AF37-20, assembly GCF_003460465.1. Lineage (NCBI taxonomy): Bacteria > Bacillati > Bacillota > Clostridia > Eubacteriales > Oscillospiraceae > Ruminococcus > Ruminococcus sp. AF37-20. The sequence goes on from NZ_QTVE01000002.1 coordinate 105,139, forward strand.
TGCCGCTTCGTCCACATGGCTTTCACCATAGATATTATGCTTCTTTCCACAATCAGGACACTCAAAATATGACATATTCTCCACTATTCCAAGCACCGGTACTTTCATCACATCCGCCATATGCACCGCTTTCTCGACTATCATGGAAACAAGCTCCTGCGGCGAAGTGACGATAACTATGCCGTCAACCTTAATGGATTGAAAAACTGTCAGCGGCACGTCGCCTGTTCCTGGTGGCATATCTATAAACATCACGTCAACGTCGTTCCATGCCACATCTGTCCAAAACTGCTTCACTGCGCCTGCGATAACAGGGCCACGCCATACAACAGGGTCAGTTTCATTTTCAAGAAGCAGATTAAGGCTCATTATCTCGATACCGGTCTTGCTCACCGCAGGGATAATGCCATACATATTGGTATTAGCTCTCTCGTGGATATTAAACGCTGTCGGTATAGACGGACCTGTTATGTCAGCGTCTAGCACAGCGGTCTTAAAACCACGTCTTTGTGCCGTTACTGCAAGCATACTTGTCACCAAAGACTTGCCTACGCCACCCTTTCCACTCATTACTGCATATACCTTTTTCACAGAGCTCGCAGCATTAAGCTCCTCTTTCAAGCTCTTTTTATCAGAGCATTTTGAAGCACAGTTTTCGCAATCATGTGTGCAGCCTTCGCTCATAGAATCATTCCTTTCAAGGCATTTACGCCTTTATTTACTATGTTAAGTATATCACTTTGACCGCGAAAAGTCAACCAATACTGACTTTTCACCCAAAGCACTGCTGCCGCATAAAATAAAACAGCCCTGCACCTTGTAACAAAATAGATACTTTGGTATAATACCCCGATAATAAGGCAATAATAGGAACAAGCAGGAGCAAAAGCCTGCAAATCAAGGCGAAAGCCCATAGAATAGGAGTGTTTACAAGTGACTGTACACAGGGGCGATATATATTATGCAGATCTCAGCCCAGTGGTAGGCTCAGAGCAAGGCGGTATGCGACCGGTGCTGATAGTACAAAATGACATAGGCAATAAGCATTCACCCACAGTGATAGCAGCGGCAATAACGAGCCGCCTTGATAAAGCGAAACTGCCGACACATATAGAAGTTGGCGGCGGCACCTGCGGACTAGCGAAAGATTCCGTGGTATTGTTGGAACAGATCCGTACATTGGACAAGAAAAGGCTAAAGGAGAAAATGGGAACACTTGACGTAAGCTCCATGTCCGCAGTAAATTCGGCATTATCAATAAGCTTTGGATTAAAGCTCTAGTTTAATGAGGAATGACAACGCCTAACCGAACAAATCACAAACACCAAATAAAGAACAAAACAAAGCGGTGTCGGAGTGAAAACTCTGCACCGCTTTTCTATCCCAAAAAAATCCGTAGGGGCGGTCAAAAACCGCCCTTATAATAGTCACATCAAACCTATCCGAGAATATCAGAGTGTAGCAATAATAATTCCTCACTCCTCACTCCTAGCTCCTCACTAATCACAACCCTGTGAAAAGGCAGATTGTAAGCCGCATAATCAGTTATGCCCTTGCCCTGATTAGGATTAGCCTTTGAGTAAACAGCGTCACAACAGAATAATACAACAAGTATCACGCACGCCGCAAACCTTGCCTTGAATGGTATCTTCTTCAAAAGATCATCAAAAAACGGTGCCATGATGTATATTCCTGCACAGCCTGCAAAGCCAAATATCAACGCTCCCTCAAGACATATCCTGCCATTGATGTTGCAGAAATATCCCGTATAATCCCAATATTTCATGTGCTTGAACGTTTCAAGATACCAGCTCGTTGCGTATTCGACCACTGAGCATAACCCCACAACAAGGAAAAAAGTCGCCACATGGTGGTCTATGAACCGCTTCAGCAGTATGATACCGCACACACCGCCAAATCCATATATAGGAAGCCATGGACCAAACATGGTTCCTCGATTGACGAAAACTCCGTCCTCAACGATGTGTATGCCCACTTCCCATATCCAGCCTATAAATGCGAATATGAAAAACAGCAGTATATACGTCATGAGTGTATAGTTTCTGTGATAGTCACGGTGAACTATAGTCTTGTTGGCAAATCGGCTGAAATGCGCCTTTCTGTCTACCGCAAGACCGGGGTATTGCTCAAATTCCCGCAGATCGTCAAGCGTCAGCGTTCTCTCCATTATTCACCGCCCCCATTCTCATTATTTTCAGGCACTTTTATCGTGCATATCGGTATGCTTCTAACAATGTCAGGATTTTCGCCCTTTTGTGCAGCTTCCTCAGCCATAAGCTCTTCCAGAAGGTCAAGGTCAAGCAGCTTATCATTAAGCTCCTCATAGCCCTCTATCTTGTTCTTGATAGCCTCACGCCTTAGCTGTAAATACACCTCTGCGTCTATCGCCGTTGTATATGGGTTAGACCAGAATACTCCCACCGCACCGAACGATATGCTCGAAAGCAGTGTCCAGCCTATCATAGAAAGATCCACCTTGAAAAGCTGCCACTTGTATCCCCTAGTCATGGCGATAGAAAGCTTTATTGCCTTTCTCGTCTTGATATTAGGGTTTTCCGCACATATGAACGGCACCATTGAATAGGCATAATGTTTTATAGGATATCCCACGATAGTAAACGCCCATAAGGTCTGATATATGCTGGTTACAAACATAGTCCTTGCGGGGTGAAGCGTTCTCTCGCGGAAAAGAAAGCCTAGTCTGCCTATCTTCGTTTTCTTGTATGTGTGATTTTCAAGGAAAAATCTTCTCTCACATACCCAAAGCACATTCACTATGAATATGGTGAACATCAACTGGAAAATAAAATACACGAATGAAACTATAGTATCCCATGTGGATTTTTTTCCTAAAACATTCATTATGGCAGTAAGCAACGAAAACTGATAGGAATTAGAGCTTGTTGCACTGTCAAAATAAACCGAAGCAGAGGCTGTAAAATTATTGAGCCTGTCATTAAGATAGGTCTGTGCCTTTTCCTTTGCATTTCGGCTAAAAGAAAAAGCGTCTGCCAGTGCTTCCAAGTTAGAAGTGTCGTTTGATGAACCAAAGAACGTGACTTCCTTTGAATTTAACCCGTCAACTCCGTATTTTTTATAAGCATCCAGCCACTTTTTTACAGCGTCAGGATTGTCTATCTGCCACTTGTCACTGACCTGCTCTGCTGTAAGCTCATTTTTAACCATGTCCTCAATGATCTCATCCTTATCTTCGGCGTCATATTTAAGATCAGCAACGTGAGAATTATCATAGCTTGACACATTCTGCGTTGTCGAGCCATATTCTCCTGCAATAAATACCATTATGAAGCACACTGCTATGCAGGCGATATAATTTCGCTTCACCCTGCCTTTAGCCGACTGCTTTATTTTTTTTCGGTCAAGCTTTATGACCACCGGCTTATCTTCATTTTTCTTCATCTAAAACTATGCCCCCGACGGGACATATCCTCCCTTCACACATACCACTTAACAAAACACTACATAATCAACAATAAATCGACTATTTAATTATATCTTTTTTTTGTGAATATGTCAACGTTTTTGAGATCAAAACAAGCTTATTTTAAGATAACTTTAAGTTTACGTTTAAAACGCCAAACTTTTTTTGCATATTTTCATCTGCAATGTAGAAAATAACATCAAATGACGATATTCATTAATAGGAGTGATATAATGAAAGCCACTAAGCTTATGAAAACCTCACCCTCTGTCATCTCTTTCGCAGCCATAGGCGGCAAGAAAGAAAACGAAGGACCTTTGGGCGACTATTTTGACAAAATAAATGACGATCCCTATTTATCCACAGATAGCTTTGAAAAGGGCGAAAGTCAGCTTCAAAAGCAGGCAGTGCTTCACGCTTTGAATAAAGCCGCCCTCTCCCCCGAGGATATAGACGTGCTTTTCGGCGGTGATCTGCTAAATCAGTGTGTCGGCACTACCTATGGCGTAAGAGCCTTTGAAATGCCCTTCCTCGGCATTTACGGAGCCTGCTCCACCATGGCGGAGGGACTTCTCCTCGCCTCTCTTTTCGTTGACAACGACCTGGCAAAAAAAGCAATGGCGGTCACATCTTCCCACTTCTGCACCGCTGAAAGACAGTACCGTTTTCCCCTCAACTACGGTGGACAGCGTACTCCCACATCTCAGTGGACAGCCACAGCCTCAGGCTCATTGGTGGTTGCCCCCTCGGACAAGCCTCCCTACATCAGGGGCTGTACTATCGGAAAAATAGTTGACTTGGGCGTAAGCGACGCCAACAACATGGGTGCAGCCATGGCTCCTGCAGCCTTTTCCACTATAAGCACCTTTTTCACCGACACAGGCATGACCCCCTCCGACTTTGATTACATCGTCACAGGCGACCTTGGCAAAGTCGGAAGCCGTATTCTCTGTGAGCTTTTCGAGCGTGAAAATATAAATATCCGTGACAATCATAAAGATTGCGGCATGATGCTCTACGACTTTGACGAGCAGGATATCCACGCAGGTGGAAGCGGCTGCGGGTGTGCAGGAAGCGTTCTGTGCGGCTATTTTCTCCCGAAACTCCGTGCAGGTGAAATAAAAAATATCCTCTTTGCTGCCACAGGTGCGCTAATGTCACCAACAGTAAATCAGCAAGGGGAATCTATTCCATCTATATCACATCTCGTATGGCTGTCAGGGAGAAAAGATACGAAAGGAGCAAACTAATGGACTATCTAATGGCTTTTCTTATAGGAGGTCTTTTTTGTGCCATAGGACAGGTGCTTATGGACTTCACAAAACTGACCCCCGCACGAATACTGGTGGCATACGTCACAGGCGGCGTGCTTCTGGGTGCGCTGGGACTTTATAAGCCACTTATAGACCTCGCAGGCTGTGGCGCAACTGTCCCTCTCACGGGCTTCGGCTATCTTCTCTATAACGGTGTCCGTGAACAAATAGATAAAATAGGCTTCCTAGGCATTTTCACAGGGGGACTTACCGCCTCCGCCGCAGGCATAACTGCAGCCATGACATTCGCCTTTATCTTTTCGCTTTTCTTTAAAAGCTCAGCAAAAGAATAGTTTTATCTTGACAAACCCCAACCCCAGTGGTATTATAAAGATATGTAAATTGGGGGTGCAAAATAATGTACAAACAGATATATCCCGTCATAGGCGACGAAAAAAACCTGCCATTTTATGTGGTAGGTCTGGGACTTGAAAGCTGGCAGTTTCCAATAAAACGTGCAGATGGTTACGAGTACCCACAAATATTTTTGTCACGTTCAGGGGAGGGCGAGGTCATAATAAACGGAGAAACCACAAAAATACCGCCCGATACTGTTTTCTATATCCCCCCATTCTGTCCACATGAGTATCATGCGCTAAGCGATGCGTGGTATCTGGATTGGATAGTCTTTTCCGGCTCACAGGTCATTCCCCTCTTGGAGCAGTGGAAGCTTAATAAGTTCACCGCCATTCAAGGGGTAGATATGGACAGATTACGCCGTATCATAACACGCATCTATTATACTCTGAAAAGTGATAAGCTTTATGGAAATCATTACGCTTCAGCACAACTTTACGACTTTCTTATAGAATATCGTAAAATAGCTGATAACAGGCTCTCGTCATTTTATACCGCACAATCTGTTGCCTTGGCAGACGTATTGCAGTATATTGAAGAGCATTATCCGGAGCAAATAAAGCTTAACGAGCTTGCAAAGATCGCAGGAGTATCCGAGCAGCACTTATGCAGACTTTTTAAGAAAAATTTTCAGCTCAGACCTATGGAGTATCTTGCGCAAGTAAGAGTACAGCACGCAAAGGATCTGCTTGTGTATTCCAACAAGACCATAGGCGAGATATCAGATGAAACGGGCTTTCAGGACGGATCTTATTTCTCTGTGGTATTCAAACGGTATGAAAATATGACTCCGGGAGAGTATCGGAGAATAAAGGTGTAGGCTAAGTGAGGAGTGAGGAATGGCATAGCCAAACCTAGCAAAGAGCCACTACCAAGTAGAAGAAACACAAACTAAAGCAAATAACAAAGCGGTGTCGGAGTAAAAAACTCTGCACCGCTTTTACTATCTCATTTAACAACCCCCCGCAAAAAGCGAGGCGATCTTGCGGCGGTAGAATTTGCGAACAAAAAAAGAGCGGTCAAAACCGCCCTTTTAAAATCATATAAAACCTATCCGAGAATATCAGAGTAAAAGCAAGAATAATTCCTCACTCCTAACTCCTCATTACTTAGAAAGCAGCTTCTTTATTCTCTCCATAGCCTCAACAGTTCTGTCCTTATCACCAAAAGCAGTAAGTCTGAACCAGCCCTCACCGTTCTTGCCAAAACCTGCGCCAGGTGTGCCAACAACATTTGCATTCTCAAGAAGATAATCAAAAAACTCCCATGAACCCATGTTGTTAGGGCACTTGAGCCAAATGTATGGCGAGTTCTTGCCGCCTGTGTACTTGATACCAAGCTCGTCAAGTGTGGAAGCCATTACCTTTGCGTTGTTCTGATAGTATTCAATGTTTGCTCTTGTCTGTTTCTGACCCTCCTCAGTGAATACAGCCGCAGCAGCACACTGAACAGGATATGATACACCATTGAACTTTGAGCCTTCACGTCTGCCCCAAAGCTGAGCGATAGATACTTCACTACCGTCAGACGCCTTAACAACAAGCTCGTGTGGGATAACTGTATATCCGCATCTCATTCCTGTGAAGCCTGCTGTCTTTGAAAGTGAGCACATCTCGATAGCACATTCCTTTGCACCCTCAACAGCAAAAATACTTCTTGGTACGTCCTTTTCTGTAATGAATGCCTCGTATGCAGAATCGTAAATGATGATAGCGTTGTTCTTCTTTGCATAGTCTATCCAAACTTTAAGCTGCTCCTTAGTGTAAACAGAACCCGTTGGATTGTTAGGTGAGCAAAGATAAATAATGTCGCACTTTACGTTCTCGTCAGGCATAGCCGCAAAGTTGTTCTCCTCGTTTGAATCAGCATAAATTACCTTTCTGCCGTTCATAAGATTCGTGTCAACATAAACAGGATATGCAGGGTCTGTGATAAGCACTACATTGTCGTCACCGAAAATGTCAACAATGTTTCCGCAGTCAGACTTTGCACCGTCGTTTATCCTGATGTCGTCAGCAGGAATGTCAACACCGAAACTCTTGTAGTAGCCTGCAACAGCCTCTTTCAGAAAGTCATATCCTGCACCGCTGTCCTCATAGCCCTTGAATGTTTCCTTGACGCCCATTTCGTCAGCGCCCTTTTTCATTGCCTCAACAACGCACTTTGCGATAGGCTGAGTAACGTCGCCGATACCCATTCTGATGATGTCAGCCTCAGGGTGTGCCTCAGTGAAGGCCTTTACCTTCTTGGCAATGTTTATAAAAAGATAATTCTTTTCCAGCTTAAGAAAATTTTCGTTGATACTTGGCATAATTCCAACTCCTTTTCATTTTTGCGACCCGAAGTTTCACGGGTCAAACTTATAAAACGCACACAGCCGCAAAGCACATTCAAAACGCTCTGCGGCTGCCGCTTTTTTAACGCAGTGTCCGCTGCGAAATTTACATTACGATGTGACCTGAGAATACTGTTACAGCGTCGCCTGTAAGATATACAGCCTCGTCTGTGTATCTTATCTTAAGAGTGCCTCCCTTAAGTATAACAGATATTTCCTCGTCCTTTTTGCAGAATCCGTTAAGAACAGCCGCAACTGCTGCTGCACAAGCACCGGTGCCGCAAGCCCAAGTCTCGCCGGAGCCTCTCTCCCATACTCTCATCTTGAGTGTGTGGTCGTCGATCACCTTGATGAACTCAGCGTTCACTCTCTCAGGGAATATCTTGTCATGCTCGAACTCAGGACCTACCTTGTCAATGTCAAGGCTGTCAACATTGTTCATGAATACAACAGCGTGAGGGTTGCCCATTGAAACGCAGGTGATGTTGTAGTCATTTCCTGCAATGTTCACCTTTCTGTCAACTACCCTGCCGTTCTCGTCAGGCTCAAGTTCAACAGGAACAAGGTGAGGAGCAAGAATAGCCTTGCCCATGTTTACAGTAGCACCGCTTACCTCACCGTAGTGACGGATAAGTGAAACTGTCATGATACCCGAAAGTGTTTCGATAGTCATTTCGTCCTTGTCAACAATGCCGTTATCTCTCATGAACTTAGCAACGCATCTGATACCGTTTCCGCACATCTTGCCCTCAGAACCGTCAAGATTGAACATTCTCATCTTAGCGTCTGCGACCTTTGAACGGCAGATAAGGATAACGCCGTCGCCGCCGATACCGAAGTGTCTGTCAGACAGGTTGAGTGCCAGACCCTCAGGATTGTCTATTCTCTGGTCAAAGCAGTTGAAGTAGATGTAGTCATTGCCGCAGCCCTGCATCTTTGTGAACTCAAATGTCTGCTTTTCCGTTCTCATGTTGTTGATATCAACTATCTCAGTAGTTGACTCAGTGTATTTACTTCTGATAGATGCCGCAATAGCGTTTGCAGTGTCGATAGAAGTCAGACAAGGAATATTCCACTCAACTGTCTTTCTTCTTATCTTAACAGAATCTCTTGTAGGTATTCTGCCCTTTGAAGAAGTTGAGATAACATAAGCTATCTTTCCGCTCTCGATAAGCGTGAGAGTGTTATTGTCCTCGTTCTCGTGTATCTTTGCCACTACCTCAGCGTCGATGCCATGCTCGTGAAGCACCTTAGCAGTGCCGTTTGTAGCGTATATCTTAAATCCAAGGTCAGCAAACATCTTAGCTGTCTGTGGTATCTCGCCCTTGTCAGAATCTCTGACAGTGATGAATACTCCGCCCTTCTTGCCAAGCTTGTAGCCCGCAGCTGTAAGGCCCTTATACAGTGACTCTTCAAGAGAATTAGAAACTGCAAGTACCTCTCCTGTTGACTTCATCTCAGGTCCAAGGTGGTTGTCAACGCCGATAAGCTTCTCGAATGAGAATACAGGAACTTTGACCGCAACATATGGTGAATTTCTGTAAAGACCGGTGCCGTAGCCCATGTCCTTGAGCTTCTCGCCAAGCATACACTTAGTTGCAAGGTCTACCATAGGAACGCCCGTTACCTTAGAGATATAAGGGATAGTTCTTGAAGAACGTGGGTTTACCTCGATAACATATATCTCGTCATGGTAAGCGATATACTGAATGTTTACAAGACCCTTTGTGTTAAGTGCGATAGCAAGCTTCTTTGAGCACTCGATAATTCTGTTTATCAGGCTGTCAGAAACGTTCCATGCAGGATAAACCGCAATAGAGTCGCCTGAGTGGATACCTGTTCTCTCGATATGCTCCATGATACCAGGGATAAGAATATCCTCACCGTCACAGATAGCGTCTATTTCAAGCTCAGTACCCATAAGATACTTGTCTATAAGTACAGGGTTCTCTATTCCCTGGTCGAGAATGATAGCCATGTATTCCTTGATATCGTCATCGTTGAATGCGATTATCATGTTCTGTCCGCCGAGAACGTAAGAAGGTCTCATAAGAACAGGATAGTGTATCTTATTTGCGACCTCAAGAGCCTCATCGCAAGTCATAACAGTGAAGCCCTGCGGTCTTTTTATCTTAAGCTGTTCAAGCAGCTCGTCAAATCTCTCTCTGTCCTCAGCAGCGTCGATAGCGTCAGGAGGAGTACCCAGAATGTTTACACCATGCTCAGCCATGTGCTTTGTTAGCTTGATAGCAGTCTGTCCGCCGAATGCCACAACAACTCCAACAGGCTTTTCAACTCTGATGATGTTCATAACGTCCTCGTCAGTAAGAGGCTCGAAATAAAGTCTGTCAGCAGTGTCAAAGTCAGTTGAAACTGTCTCAGGGTTGTTGTTTACGATAACAACGTCATAGCCCTTTTCTTTCAAAGCCCATACGCAGTGAACTGACGCATAGTCGAACTCGATACCCTGACCTATTCTGATAGGACCTGAACCGAATACTATAACAGTCTTTCTGTCATGACCCCTGTTTGCAATGAACTCGCTTGCCTCGTCCTCGTTGTCATATGTTGAGTAGAAGTAAGGTGTCATAGCCGCAAACTCAGCCGCACAGGTATCAACCATTTTAAATACAGCATGAACAGGCTTTTCTATCTTCTTGCCTGTTATCTTCTCGATGACCTTATCAGTATAGCCTATCTTCTTAGCTTCAAGATAAGTGTCCTCATTGAAGTCATTCTTGAGCGTCTTTTCCATGTCGATAAGCTTGCAAAGCTTGTAGAGGAACCATTCGTCTATCTTAGTGATGCTGTGTATCTCATCAACAGAAACTCCACGTCTGAGAGCCTCGTATACAACGAAAAGTCTTTCGTCTGTGCAGTCAGAAAGTCTGTCACGGATAGTCTTGTCATCAAGATCAAGCATCTTAGGTGAGATAAGGCAGTCATGACCTATCTCAGCACCCCTTACAGCCTTCATTATAGCCTGCTCAAAAGTTGAGCCGATTGCCATGACTTCACCTGTAGCCTTCATCTGTGTACCAAGCTCACGCTTAGCATAAACGAACTTGTCGAAAGGCCACTTAGGGAGCTTAACAACAACATAGTCAAGGGCAGGCTCAAAGCAAGCATAAGTCTTGCCTGTTACAGCATTCTTTATCTCGTCAAGAGTATATCCGATAGCTATCTGAGCTGCAACCTTAGCGATAGGATAACCGGTCGCCTTAGATGCAAGTGCAGAAGAACGTGAAACTCTAGGGTTTACCTCGATAACAGCATACTCGAAGCTATCAGGGTTAAGAGCGAACTGACAGTTACAGCCACCCTCTACTTTAAGAGTATCGATTATCTTCAAAGCCGCAGAACGGAGCATCTGATATTCCTTATCAGCCAGCGTAACAGCAGGAGCGATAACGATAGAGTCGCCTGTGTGAACACCAACAGGGTCAAAGTTCTCCATAGAGCAAACCGTGATAACGTTGCCCTTAGCGTCTCTAATTACCTCGAACTCTATCTCTTTCCAGCCTGCGATACATTTCTCAACAAGCACCTGAGTGATAGGTGAAAGATAAAGACCATTTCTTGTGATCTCTTTCAGTTCTTCTTCATCATTAACGATTCCTCCGCCTGTACCGCCAAGTGTAAAGGCTGGTCTGATGATAAGAGGATAACCGATACCGGGCTGATTAGCGAAGTCTACAGCGTCCTCAACAGTATTAACGACCTTTGAAGGGATACATGGCTGACCGATAGACTCCATAGTGTCCTTGAACATCTGTCTGTCCTCAGCCTTGTCGATAGTTTCAGGGTTAGCACCAAGAAGCTTAACATTATACTTGTCAAGGAATCCCTCCTTAGCAAGCTGCATAGAAAGCGTAAGACCCGTCTGACCGCCAAGGGTAGAAAGCAGGCTGTCAGGGCGTTCTTTTTTGATAACTCTCTTAACAGTTTCAAGAGTAAGCGGCTCAATGTATATCTTGTCAGCCATAGCATTGTCCGTCATGATAGTAGCAGGGTTAGAGTTTATAAGAATAACCTCCAGACCCTCCTGCTTGAGCGCACGGCAAGCCTGTGTACCTGCATAGTCAAACTCAGCAGCCTGACCTATAACGATAGGACCTGAGCCGATAACGAGAACTCGCTTTATATCTTTATTTAAAGGCACTTAAATTCAATCCTTTCTGAAAAGTTTAGGGAAACGCTGAAAGTGAGGAGTGATGAGTGAGGAGTTATCCCTTCTCACACTCTCGAAAACCGCACCCAGCAGCCCTCTGTGTTAAAGCTTAACGACCTCAGTAAAACATAATGTAGGGGCGAACAGCGTTCGCCCGTTCACTATCACGACCGCCCCATATAAAAGCCGCTCGAATAATGAACACTACAATAGTCATATCAAACACATTCCGTCAGCCACGGGCGAACACTGTTCGCCCCTACTGTTGCAGAAACTGAGATCAATAATTTCTATACTTCAAAAAATCAGAGCTTATTTCTTGTTAGTGTCAATTAGCTCAATAAACTCATCAAACAAGAAGTCAGTATCATGCGGACCACCACAAGCCTCTGGGTGGAACTGTACAGAAAATGCAGGCTCGTTGAGATATCTGATACCCTCACAAGTGCCGTCATTGGCATTTACATAAAGCACCTTTGCTTCACCCTCAGGGAGCGAATCGTTCTCTACTGCATATCCATGGTTCTGTGATGTTATGTAAACTCTGCCTGTTTCAGTGTTCTCAGCAGGCTGGTTTGCACCTCTGTGACCATACTTCAGCTTGTGTGTCATCGCACCATGTGCAAGCGCCAAAAGCTGATGGCCCAAACAAATTCCAAAAGTAGGTATCTTCATCTCGGAAAGCTTTTTAAGCTCCTCGATTATCTCCACATTCTCCGCAGGATCTCCAGGTCCGTTTGAAAGCATTATGCCGTCAGGTGCAAGCTCCTTTATCCTCTCTGCCTTTGTGTATGCAGGAACAACAGTTACTTCGCAGCCTCTCTTAACAAGCTCTCTTCCAATGTTGTGCTTTGCACCAAAATCGTAAAGCACTACCTTTCTCTTGACCTCTCCCTCAGGCTCGAATGTTTTCTCCTCCGAGCAGGTAGTGTTCTTTACAGCCTCAACTATCGTGTAGTTCTTAAGATCTGTCAGTCCGAAACTTGATCCCTCAGGAACGATCTTTCCGTTCATAACACCCGACTCACGAACTATTTTTGTGAGCTGACGAGTGTCGATACCGTAAAGACCTACGATGTTATGCTGCTTTAAAAAAGTGTCAAGATCACCCTCACAACGGAAGTTGCTAGGCTCTTGACACCAATCTCTAACAATATAAGCTTTAACATGAGGACATTCACTTTCAAAATCCTCAGGAATAACGCCATAGTTACCAATTAACGGAAATGTCTGAACAACTATCTGTCCGTAGTAACTAGGGTCAGTAAGTGTTTCGAGATAGCCTGTCATAGCCGTAGTAAAAACAATTTCGCCAATAGCTTCGCCAGCTGCGCCGAAACTTTTACCCTCGAAAATAGTACCGTTCTCCAAAATCAGATACGCCTTCTGCACTATAAGCTCCTCCTTTTTCACGCAAATTTTTACGATTACTATTATAACACAACCGCCTGCCTTTGTAAAGGCTTTTAACACTTTTTTTAGTTTTTATTTTTCAGTGTAAAATAAAAAACGAGCAGACCGAAGTCCACTCGTCTAAAATACTATTTTCTCTTTTTCAACGCCGCTTTAAGCCCTCTCATGATAACATCTCTCGCCATAACAGCGTCCTCCTTGTCAAGAGGCGGCGTGTCACCAAGAGGATAATCTATACCTAGCTGCTCATACTTTACCTTGCCCATAGTGTGATAAGGCAGAACGTCAAGAGCCTTCAAAGTCTTGAGCTGTGAGATAAACTCACCCAGCCTGAAAAGATATTCTTCCTTGTCCGTGATACCCGGCACAACAACATGACGTATCCATATAGGCACACCATGCTCCGACAAAAACTTCGCAAACGCAAGAATGTTGTCATTGTAATGCCCCGTAAGCTTCTTGTGTTCCTCACGGTCAATATGCTTGATATCCAGCATAACAAGGTCAGTGCATTTGCAAAGCCTTTCAAACTTTTCCGTGCTGTCAGGCGTAAAAGTGATGCCCGAGCTGTCAAGACAAGTGTGTATCCCCTTTTCCTTAGCCTTTTCAAAAAGCTCCGTCACAAAGTCTATCTGCACCAAAGGCTCGCCGCCCGTGCAGGTAATTCCGCCGTTTTTCATGAACTCTTTTACCGAGTCATATTCCGCCAGCAGACTTTCCACTGTCCTCTTTGTACCTGTGCCTATCTTCCAAGTATCAGGATTGTGGCAGTAAAGACACCGCATAGGACAGCCCTGAAAGAAAATAACAAACCTTATCCCCGGTCCGTCCACCGTACCAAAGCTTTCCGTAGAATGTATAAATCCCTCCATGGGATATCCCTCCTTTTTTATTTCGCATGAACGCACGACCGTTCAACCTGCACAAACCATTCTGTATTGGTTGACACCCTCGACGTCCCGTTTCTGCTCGCTCACAAATTTATATCACCGCATACCTATCCGCAAAAAGCAACAAACGAGCGGCAGCTCTCATCCACATAAAACAAGATGTTCCATGTAAGACGACGCCGACCGCCCGTGTGCATATTATCCGCAAAGAAACTCATTCTATGCGGCAAAGCTCAAATTAAAGGCTCTTGTGGAACGTTCTTGAAATAACGTCGTCCTGCTGCTCCTTAGTAAGCTTTACGAAGTTTACAGCGTAGCCTGAAACTCTGATAGTGAGCTGTGGATACTTCTCAGGGTGAGCCTGAGCGTCCAGAAGAGTTTCTCTGTTAAGTACATTTACATTAAGGTGATGACCGCCTTTTTCAGCATATCCGTCAAGAAGTCCGATAAGGTTGTCTACCTGTGCCTCTGTTGGTTCAAAGTTTGCCATAGTATTACATTCCTTTCTTAGTATTTATGGAAAACAAGCGGAGAACGAACCTCCGCCGTTTTCTAAAATAGGGAGTTAATCTTCATCTCTGTCAACAGCGTCCTCTTCTGTAGGCTGACAGCAAGCCGTCTTGCCGTCACCGCCACAATCGGAAGTGCTGTAAGTTTTAACGTTCAGACCTTCTTCGGTTTCGTCAACGTCTATCGTAAGATGACCTTGACCGCCCATCATAAGTCTGTCAATGACGTCAACAAGCTCGTTTACCTGAGACTCGTCCTCGTCCTTTTTAACATTAAACCCCATCTTCGTTAAGCTCCTTAGCTATGCTTTCGATATCAAGGTCGCCCATGAATACCTTGTCATCCTTGCCAAGAGCGTCAGGAATGATAGAGAATGTGTTTGAGATACCGTCCTGAGCGTGTCTGAATGGCAGCTTAGCAACTGAAGAAAGTGATGCAGATGCGCCGTGAGTATCTCTACCGTGCATTGGGTTAGCACCAGGAGCAAGAGGCACACCGATCTTTCTTCCGTCAGGTGTAGAACCGGTCTTCTTACCATAAACAACGTTAGATGTGATAGTAAGGATAGACATTGTAGGAACACCATCTCTGTATGTGTGGTGCTTTCTAATCTTGTCCATAAATGTTCTAACGAGGTCAACTGCGATCTTGTCAACTCTCTCGTCGTTGTTGCCATACTTAGGGAAATCGCCCTCAACTTCGTAGTCAGTTACGATTCCGTCCTCATCTCTGATGCACTTTACCTTAGCGTACTTGATAGCAGAAAGTGAGTCAGCAACAACTGACAGACCTGCGATACCTGTAGCGAAGTATCTCTTAACATCTCTGTCATGAAGAGCCATCTGAACTCTCTCATAAGAATACTTATCGTGCATATAGTGGATAACGTTCAGTGTATTTACATAAAGACCAGCCAGCCACTCCATCATATCGTCATACTTAGCCATTACATCATCATAATCGAGGTAATCGCCTGTAACTGGACGATACTTAGGACCTACCTGTATCTTAAGTCTTTCGTCAACACCGCCGTTGATAGCATAAAGCAAGCACTTAGCAAGGTTAGCTCTTGCACCGAAGAACTGCATTTCCTTACCGATCCTCATTGAAGATACACAGCAAGCGATAGCGTAGTCGTCGCCGTGTGTAACTCTCATAAGGTCGTCGTTCTCGTACTGGATAGCAGAAGTCTTGATAGAAGTCTTAGCACAGAACTTCTTGAAGTTCGAAGGAAGCTTAGTGCTCCACAGAACTGTCATGTTTGGCTCTGGTGCAGGACCAAGGTTCTCAAGTGTGTGGAGATATCTGAATGAAGTCTTTGTTACCATTGGAACGCCGTCGATAGAAACGCCGCCGATAGACTCTGTTACCCAAGTTGGGTCGCCTGAGAACAGTGAGTTGTACTCAGGTGTTCTTGCAAACTTAACCAGTCTGAGCTTCATGATGAAGTGGTCAACAAGCTCCTGAGCCTCCTGCTCTGTGAGGATACCTCTGTCCATATCTCTCTTGATATAGATATCAATAAATGTAGAAGTTCTGCCAAGTGACATTGCAGCACCGTTCTGCTCCTTAACAGCAGCAAGGTAGCCGAAGTACAGCCACTGGATAGCTTCCTTAGCGTTCTTAGCAGGACGTGAAATATCGTATCCGTAGATCTCGCCAAGCTTCTTGAGTTCGCCAAGGGCTCTGATCTGCTCAGAAAGCTCTTCTCTAAGTCTGATGTTCTTAGAAGTCATTCTTACCAGTGATGTAGCAAGCTGATCCTTCTTGTCCTCAACGAGATAGTCTATACCATAAAGAGCAACTCTTCTGTAGTCGCCTATGATTCTTCCTCTGCCGTAAGCGTCTGGAAGACCTGTGATGATAGCAGCGTGTCTGGCAAGCTTCATTTCAGGTGTGTAAGCGTCAAAAACGCCCTGATTGTGAGTTTTTCTATATTCAGTAAAGATCTTTACAACTTCAGGATCAACTGTGTAGCCGTTCTGCTCGCAAGCATTCATAGCCATTCTGATACCGCCGAAAGGCTGAAGAGAACGCTTGAAAGGCTTGTCAGTCTGGAAACCAACGATCTTTTCAAGATCCTTGTTAAGGTAACCAGGGCCGTGTGAGGTGATAGTAGAAACGATCTTAGTGTCCATATCGAGAACACCGCCGGCTTCTCTCTCTTTTTTTGAAAGCTCCATTACCTGTTCCCAGAGCTTAGTAGTTGCTTCTGTAGGGCCTGTAAGGAAGCTGTCGTCACCGTCATATGGTGTGAAGTTCTTCTGGATAAAATCACGAAGATTGATAGAAGTGTTTGACCATCTGCCGGGCTTAAAGCCTTCCCATTCGTCATAAAACTGTCTTTCCATTTTATACTCTCCTGACATAAGATTTCGGGCAGCACATATTACCTCAATATTCAGTATTGCATACCTATTAATAATACTACCGCTCGTATGTTAAAATAATAACATACTTCAAAATCAAAGTCAAGTCACATTCAGAAATATTACTCTTACGCCATACTTCTTTCATATGTTAGAATCGGTTACCCAATTCACGGAAAATTATTTGAATAAAAAAAAGTGATCGCCTACAAAAAGCTCAAACATTTTTTGCAATAAAAGCGGTGCAGAGCATTCCGCTCCGACACCGCTTTGTAATTGATTTTTTTGCAATTCTTCTATTGCTTTTCTGCACCGCTTGCAGGCTTACACCTATCAAGGCTCTCTCCGCAGACCTTTCATCAGCTTAGTTTGTGGGTGCTTTTACTTTGCAAAGGAAATTACGCTCTCTCGACTTTGAGCAGATTTGTCGTTCCGCTCATTCCAAGCGGTACTCCTGCTGTAATAACGACAAGGTCGCCCTTCTTCAGATAGCCAAGCTCCACAGAACGCTCCAGAGCGTGTCTGATGAGTTCGTCAGTGTTTGTTTTCTCTTCGATAACGCCTGCTCTGATACCCCATGAAAGGCTGAGCTGATGATATGTTGTATCGTCAGTTGTAAGTGCGATTATAGGACAGTTCGGACGGAATTTTGAAAGCGTTCTTGCTGTTGTTCCGCCCTTTGTTACTGTCAGGATCGCTACAGCATTAAGGTCATGGGCAGTTGTAACAGTAGCGTGTGAGATAGCGTCAGTGATAGATGAATTTCTCTCGTCTGCTCTTTTCTTGAAACGTGAGATATAGTCGATATCCTTTTCGGTCGTTTCTGCGATAAGGCTCATGGTCTTGACAGCCTCAACAGGATATTTACCTGCGGCAGTTTCCCCTGAAAGCATTATAGCAGACGAGCCGTCATAAATAGCGTTTGCAACGTCGGTTATCTCGGCTCTTGTAGGACGTGCATTTGTTATCATAGACTCCAGCATCTGAGTAGCTGTGATAACGTTCTTGCCTGCGTTGTAGGCTTTTCTGATAAGCTCTTTCTGGATAGCAGGTATCTGCTCGAAAGGTATCTCAACGCCCATATCTCCTCTTGCTACCATTATTCCGTCAGCAGCGTCAAGGATCTCGTCGATATTGGCAACACCCTGAGCGTTTTCTATCTTAGCGATAATTCTAGGATTGAACCATCCAAGGCTCTGGGTAAATTTTCTAAGATAAATAACGTCAGCGCCTGTTCTTACGAATGAAGCTGCGATATAGTCAAATCCCATTTTTGCGCCAAATTCAAGGTCAGCCATATCAGCGTCAGAGATATAAGGCATAGAAAGGTTTACGTCAGGTACGTTGATACCCTTGTGGTCGGAAACAACTCCGCCGTGGATAACTTCGCAGACGATGTCAGTGCTGTCAACTCTGGTAGCTTTCAGCTCGATATTTCCGTCATTGATAAGTATTCTAGTGCCTACAGAAACGTCCTTTGGAAGCTGTGGGAATGTGATAGAGCAGATAGTTTCGTCGCCCTCCACTTCTCTTGTGGTAAGTGTGAATGTATCGCCGTCCTTGATAGTAACAGGCTTGTGATCCTTAAAGTTTTTAAGTCTTACCTCTGGTCCTTTTGTATCAAGAAGAGTTGCAATATTAACGCCAAGTTCTTCCCTTAGCTTGCATACAGTTTCAAAACGAGCCTTATGAACACTGTGGTCAGAGTGTGAGAAATTGAATCTCGCAACGTCCATGCCGTTTTTCATAAGCTCACGCATAATGTTTTCGTCATCTGTGGAAGGTCCGATAGTGCATACGATCTTAGTTTTTTTCATTTTTACTCTCCTAACATACATTACTATTTCAACGCATTAGCGTTTTAATCTAAAAAACAAAGCTTTTTCATTTATTATAACCGATTTTAACTTAATCGTCAATAGCGCAATGTATAATTTGTGTAAAATTGAAAGACAAAATCATACATTTGTTTTAAAACAAAAAACGGGCGGTCTCAATAACCGCCCGTTCAACATCTTATCTTCCGAAGCAATCCTCGCAAAGCTCACGAAGATCCTTTGCCGCCTTTTCAATATCAGGCTGAGAAACCACCGCAGAAACTACCGCAGCACCATCAATACCCATACCCTTAAAGTTCGGCACAGTTTTTTGATTAACTCCGCCTATTATTACGATAGGGATATCCACAGCGGCTCTTATTTCTGCAAGTTGTTCCTTTGTGACAGCTCTTGCGTCTGTCTTTGTGTTGGTGGCATACATTGCGCCAACGCCAAGGTAATCTGCACCGTCTGCCTGTGCTTTTTTAGCTTCTTCAAGAGTTGCCGCAGAAATACCTATTATCTTGTCCTCACCGAGGATTTTTCTTGCAACTGCACATGGCATATCGCTCTGTCCCAGATGAACGCCTGCACAGTCAACAGCCTGTGCAATATCAAGTCTGTCGTTGATGATAAGCGGCACATTGTATTTGTCCGTTATCTTTTTTACTCTGACTGCAAGCTCATAGAATTCTCTTGAAGTGCAGTCCTTTTCTCTTAGCTGGATAACTGTACAGCCGCCTTTTACGCCCTCCTCTACCGACTGCTCGATAGTTTCGCAGGACATAAGTCCACGGTCAGTGCAGAGATAAAGCGTGTAGTCAATTTTCGATTTGTCCATTTTTTTACCCTCTTATCTTTTATCATAAAATAACTTCCATACCTGTCTTGTATGGCTTCAACCCTGCTTTTTCGTAAAATTTTCTTGCCGATGGATTACACTCCCACACGTTGAGAGTAACATTATAACAACCCTGCTCCTTAGCGAATTTCTTCACTGCCTCGTAAAGCACCGAGCCGATATGCCGACCTCTGCAATTTTCATCAACGCACAGATCGTCGATATACAAAGTCTTTATATCCGTGAGAACATTGTCGCCCTTATGCTCCTGAAACACACAAAAAGCGTAGCCCTTCATCACATCATTTTCATCAACTGCGGCAAATATAGGCTTAGTTTTATCCTTGAACATAGCTTTAAGCTCGTTATCAGTATACTTTTTCGCACCCTCTTTAAAAAGATCAGGTCTGCCCTGCTGATGAACTCTCTCTACCTGATAGAGCAGGCTGTTCATTTGCGGTATATCCTTTTCACAAGCAAATCTTACGGTCATTTTTCATTCTCCTTTGTATGAAAAAGTATAATATGCAATGCAAACGGACGAACACTGTTCGCCCCCGCAAGCAACATCACCACATAAAATTTAGTGGCATCACATTGATATGATACCACTAGATCTGAAATATTGCAATACTAAACTTCTTCTATCTTAGCCTTAGCCGCAAATACCTGACTATTCATTTTGCTGATTGCGTCAATGATAGAAATATGGAAGCTTCCAGAGCCTATCTCTCCAGCATTTTCATATGCGAACTCGCCTGCTATGCCCATGCTTGCAATGCCTGTTACAGCGGCGGTATACATATCGTCGCAAGCACCTGCGAATGAGCCTACAAGTCCTGTTGTCATACAGCCTGTGCCTGTTACCTTTGAAAGATATGGGTGACCGTTTGATATCCTTGCGACTCTTTTTCCGTCTGTTATTGTATCCACCGCACCTGTGATAGCTGCAACGCAGTTATACTTTGCGGCTGTTTTTTTTGCAACGGAAACAGGGTCGTTTTTCTCGTCAGCTTCCGAGGTGTCAACACCCTTTGTGGAAACTTCTAGTCCTGCAAGATATGACATTTCAGAAAGATTTCCTCTGAGTATGCTTATTTTCACATTTTCAAGTATACGCTTTGCAGTTTCATTTCTGAAATTTGATGCGCCTGCTCCAACCGGGTCAAAAACTACAGGAACGCCAAGCTCGTTGGCTTTCTTTCCAGCAACTACCATTGACTCGACCGTTCTTGCATTGAGAGTACCCATGTTTATAACGAGAGCCTTTGAGATAGAAGTTATATCTGCTGCTTCTGCGATATCGTCTGCCATGATAGGTGAAGCGCCAATGGCGAGAATGCAGTTTGCAACGTCATTTACAGTAACATAATTTGTGATACAATGCACCAAAGGGCATATATCTCGTACCTTGTCTGCTGCTTTCGCACAGCTTTCAATTATAGTGCCCATTATGCTCTTACCTCCTTTGAGAAGCCAAGGAAATTATCAAATACTTTTGCCTTTTTAAGAGCTGTAACGATAACGATAGCAAGAACTGTACCGCCTGCACAGCTTACAAAGAAAGGCAGAATATAAACTGTTATTGCTGCGGCTGGTGCGCCAACAAGAAATCTGGCAACAGGATATGCAAGAAGTCCACCGAGGACTGATGTGCCGAAAAGCTCGCCGACATAAGCGGCAGGGAGCTTCTTTATGTACTTATAGAGCATACCTGCAACGAATGCGCCAACCATTGAGCCCGGGAACGCAAGGAGAGAGCCAAGTCCCAGAAGATTTCTGAGAAGTGCGGCTGTGAAGCCAACGCCCACTGCCCATGCAGGTCCAAGGAAAACTGCACCGATTATGTTTACAAGGTGCTGAACAGGTGCGCACTTTGAAGCGCCGATAGGGAACGAAACAAGCGAGCCTACCACTGCAAGGGCTACCAATACTGCTGCGAATACCAATTTGTGAATGTTTGTCTTTTTCATTTTTATTCCTCCATATCGTATCGCACCGCCGAACGAAAAAGAGCAAGATATCCAGCGGCGCACAGACCGTGGCTATGCTATCCGCTCACGATCTGACGTAAATTATTTTCGGTCGGTGCTACATTGCACCCTCTCACCCCGAAACACGGGTTCCCTCGCTGAATACTTTTTATGAAAAAGTTCGCAAGACGCTCCTCTTGCACATTACATTCTTTTTATATCTGCTCTCATGTAATTGTCCGATTTTTCGTACAATTGTCGAGCTGACATTCAATTTTTATATCATGCGGGCGAACGCTGCTCGCCCCTACATCGAGTTTTCTACTTCTCTGAGCAGAATTTCACCTCTTTGCCCTCGAGTATCATGTTTGTTGTTCTAACGGCACACATCTTGCCGCACATTGAGCAGGTATGTCTGTCGGCAGGTGGGGTCTGCTCAAAGAATCTTCTTGCCTTTTCACCGTCAAGTGCTATCTCGAACATTTCGTCCCAATCCATTTTGTGACGTGCTGCTGCCATTTTATCGTCGATATCTCTTGCACCCTTTACGCCCTTTGCGATATCTGCGGCATGGGCTGCTATCTTGCTGGCGATAATGCCTTCCTTAACGTCGTCAACGTCAGGAAGTCTGAGATGCTCGGCAGGGGTAACATAGCAGAGGAAGTCTGCACCGCTTGCTGCGGCGATAGCTCCGCCGATAGCTGATGTGATATGGTCATAGCCAGGGGCGATATCTGTTACCAGAGGTCCAAGCACATAGAAAGGTGCGCCGTGGCATATCTTCTTTTCCATTATCATATTTGCGGCGATCTCGTTCATTGCCATATGGCCAGGACCCTCTACCATTACCTGAACGTCCTTTTCCCACGCTCTCTTTGTGAGGTTGCCAAGCTCGATAAGCTCGGAGATCTGAGCGGCGTCGGAAGCGTCTGCAAGACATCCCGGACGGAGTGCGTCGCCAAGTGAGATAGTAACGTCATACTCTCTGAGTATTTCGAGAACTTCGTCATAATACTCGAAGAATGGGTTCTCGTTGCCTGTCATCATCATCCATGCGAAGAGCAGTGAACCGCCACGGGAAACGATATTCATTTTTCTTCCCTCACGTCTGAAAGCTTCGATTGCACGTCTGTTGATACCTGCGTGGATAGTCATAAAGTCAACGCCCTCTTCTGCATGGGCTTTTACTACTTTAAGAAAGTCCTGAGCTGATATGTCAAGGAGGTCTTTATCGAGGTAGCCGATAGCGTCATACATAGGAACAGTGCCTATCATGGCAGGCGACTTTGCTACTAGCTCTTTTCTGAAAGTATTGGTCTTGCCGTAGTTTGACAGATCCATGATAGCTTCAGCGCCGAACTTGATAGCCATATCCACTTTCTGCATCTCAATGTCATAATTCTTAGCGTCCCCTGAGATACCGAGATTTACGTTTATCTTAGTTTTAAGACCTTTACCGATACCCTCGGCAGAGAGAGCAGTATGGTTTACGTTGGCAGGGATAGCAACCTGACCTGCTGCAACAAGAGCCATAAGCTCGTTTACGTCTATATTTTCTTTCTTAGCCACTGTTTCCATTTCAGGGGTAACGATACCCTTTTTAGCGGCTTCCATTTGAGTTTTATAATTTCTCATAGAACAGTTCCTTTCAAATCGTAATAATCATAAAAGTGATTAACGGGGCTATGTCCTTTGCCCACTGTGAATGATTTTTCTATTGCCTCGGTGATATAGTTTTTCGCCTTTGTTACAGCGGAGAGCATATCCATACCGTGGGCAAGGTTTGCAGTTATGGCAGATGACAAAGTACAGCCGGTGCCATGGGTATTAGGCGAATCAACACGCTTGCAGGCAAGCTTATGAACACCCTCTGGGGTACAGAGATAATCCACAGCGTCGCCGGTGAGATGACCGCCTTTGACGAGGACGTTTTTTACGCCCATATCCATTATTATCCTTGCGGCTTTTTCCATATGGTTTTCATTCTTTATCTCCAAGCCTGAGATAGCTTCGGCTTCGGGGATATTCGGTGTAAGGAGCGTAACTATAGGAAAGAGCTTTTCCCTCATGGTGGAAACAGTTCCGCCCTCAGAGAGAGCGTCGCCGCTTGTAGCGACCATGACGGGATCGCAGACGATAATACTTGGTTTATACTCATTAAGCTTATCCGCAACTGCTGAAATAATTTCGGCAGTTGGGAGCATACCGAGTTTTACGGCATCGACGTGGATATCCTCAAACACAGCGTCTATTTGTTTTTGTATCTCCTCAACGGGTACGTTGAAAACAGACAGCACACGGGTAGTATTTTCAGCGACGACAGAGGTAATAACGCTCATGCCGAAAGTTTCATTAGCGCTGAAGGCTTTAAGGTCGGCTTGTACACCTGCGCCACCGGAGCAATCCGAGCCTGCCACTGACAAACATTTTAACATACTTTATTCCTTTCTTATGGAAAAGGGGAAACAAAAAAACCTCCTGACCATGCAGGAGGTAAATTTACACAAATTGCTTCCTACACTGGTCTTGACCAACAGGTTCAAAGGGTCAGGTTTTACCTTCTCAACCCAGCTTTTTTGCTTGGGTCCCCCTGCAAACTTTATTCGATTTTTCGCAGTTTTTCTGCTTTTTTATTATAACACTGGTCAGCGAGATTGTCAAGGAAAAATTGTGCAGATATCGCAAGTATTATCGAGCAAACAAAATCGGGCTGTCGAGGGCGCCAGCCCCTACATTTACATTTGAAAATTTGCCGATACAATGCTATGAAACCAAGCGGGCGACCAAAGGCCGCCCCTACAGTTATTCGACAGTTTGTTATGCCGCAAGATCGCTTTGCTTTACAGTATTCTCCTGATAGTGTTTATTTTACCGCAATACTTGATATTCGCAAGAGGCTGTATTCTGATCCCATAATATGTACTCATGGCATGGACTATTTTTCCGCCGCCTATATACATTGCTACATGGCCATAGTTATTACAGATTATCAGGTCGCCTGCTTCTATATTCTTCAAAGACACTGCTTTTCCCATTTTCGCCTGCGAATATACGCTGTTATACATATTCACACCGGCTTTTCTATAGGCTTGCATAGTCAATCCACAGCAGTCCGTTGCCTTATACTTTGTTCCGCCCCAGACATATCTTCCGCCGTTCATGCTTGCGGCATAATCAACGGCTGTTTTTATTCTTGCTTTTCTCTCAGGTGTACGCTTCACACCTTTTCCTACCTTGACGTACTTACCCTTATGATCGCCTTCATTGATAAGGACATAATTTGCTCCGCCGACATTCTTGCTCTGACCTGCCACACGCTTATTTTTATCGGTAGTGAGAGTACCTGACACAGCCACAGAGGCTTTTGTTTTTGAAGATTTCTTGAACATACCGTTTTTAAAGCTATAAAGCTGAACGTTTTTATCTATATGATAGTATGTTTTTGCTGCTGTCTTTACGTTGAGAATCGACGACTCTGACTTGGCACTGCCATTTACTGCTTTGACAGTGACTTTATATTTTGTGGAAGCTTTAAGATAAAGCTTGCCGTCATCGGTTATATTTATATAGTTATCCTTTTTCAACGCCTGCCATGTATATTTTCTTACATAGCGTCCGTTTACATAGACCTCAAATGTAGTCTTCGATGAAAAGCTTGTGAGATTTTTTACTCCTGCTTCTATTTTGTTTGAATACGCTTGTCTTTTTATCAAAACAGGTTTTGTCATCGAGTCAGCAGCAGAAGCTGTTATAACATTCACATAAGTCTTAGCGGATCCCTGCGGTGCAAATGCCACAAAGCTTATCATTATAACTGATGAAATTATCACTGCTGTTATTTTTCTTATTATGTTGATAACGGATCAGTCCTTTCCAGTTTTTGTATTCATGTACTTATACGATTTCATGTATATTATTATACATCGTTAATTATTACAATCTGTAATAATTAAGTTTCTATTTTGTAAATACTTATGGCAGTATTATACGTTTCTGTTTATTGTTAGTATACAAATCTCCTATTTTAATTCAGTTATTAGCGTTTTCTTACATTATTATGAACATCATATCATTTTTTATTAATATTATATAAATATAATTTATGACAATCTTACAAATATAAGAAAAACATCATCTTATGGTTTGGTAGATTTAATCAAGCAAATTCTATAAATTGGTATTAGTCGTTTGCACCATTTGCGAAAACGTTTGCTACTATAAAATTACAGCGTTCTCAAAGATTGAGAACGATATGTGAAAACTAAAATTATTTTGCGTAAATTAATTGTGAAAAGTGACAAAAAAGCCGTTCACAATCAGTGAAAAAGTTCTGAAAATTAATTTTTTATAAATAAAATATTGCGAATACCATTGACAAACATAGTTTACTGTAGTATAATTTCATTAGAAAATACAGAAAACGTTTAAGTTCAGTTACGAGGTATATATTTATAGTGGGTATAATGGAGGTCACGCTGATGAAAAGCATTAATTTTATGGGCGACAATGGTTTCAAAGAAGCACTTGAGAGCGTTGGTGTAACTGCAAGCAGCAGTATCAGCAGCGAGAAGATCTCGGGCTGTTTTAAATATGTTACGGCTGACGATATGTGTATTATTACTGGATACTGCGGTGACAGCCATATCGAAGTGCTGGAGCTTCCTTTTGAGCTTCGCGGCAAAAAGGTCATAGCTGTTGCAGGCGGTGCTTTCGCACATCTTTACGACCTTAAATGTGCTGTTATCTCAAAGGACGTTGTTATCATCGGAAGAAAGGCATTTTACAAATGCTGTTCACTGGTGAATGTGACTATACCTGAGAGCGTAAGGTTTATTGGTGAGATGGCATTCTGCGGTTGTGAATCTCTGAGATTTGCGACTATACCTGATGGAGTGGAAAGGATACTGCCATTCACATTCTACAATTGCGACAGTTTGGAGAGAGCTGACCTGCCTGAGAGCGTAAGAGAGATCGGCGAGTCTGCATTCGGTTTCTGCTCTTCAATGAAAGAAATTTGTCTTAATGAAAATATAGTTTCCATAGGAAACGGAGCTTTCCAGAACTGCATTTCTCTGAGAGAGCTTGAGATACCTGCAGCTATGATCGAGATCGCAGAGAATGCTTTCACATTCTGCTCAGGTCTGGAAGCGATCTCTATACCATTTGGAATCGAGGCTGTTGGCGACTACGCATTCTTCGGCTGCTCTGCTCTGAAAAAGGTTGAGTTCGCAGGATCTGTAAGAAAGATAGGCGAGTGTGCATTTGCACTTTGTGAGAAGCTCGAGAGCGTTTATCTTCCTGATTCCGTTAGCAGGATAGGCAAGAGAGCGTTTGCTCAGAATACTGTAGTTAAGACAGTGAGGATATCAGGCAAGATCGCTTATGTTGGAAGCGAGGCTTTCCGTGGCTGTAAGGCTTTGAGAGAAGTTGTTATCCCATCATCTGTAAAGAAGCTTGGTGCAAAGGCTTTCGTGGATTGCTCTGAGTTAAGAAGCGTTGTTATTCAGCATGGTGCCGATGGCATTGCGGAGGACGCTTTTGAGAGAGGTGCAGCCTTGATCACTGCTGACGCTGTTCCTGCACTTGATGACGAAACATTCAGGATAGCCGAGGCTGTTTACAACAAAAATTTCGCTTTATAAAATATATAACCTCTGGATCGGGGCGGCAGCTTTTAAGTTGCCGTCCTTTTTCTGTCTATTTGCAGGTGGGATATAATAATTCAAGTCGGTAGGATATAGGTCAATGTCAGTGGTACATAAAAAAAACGAGCAACCAAAGGTCGCCCTACGATATGTAAACAAAAAAAAATACGCTCTGCTTAACGCAGAACGTATTCAGTGGGGTGGGTAGTGAGATTCGAACTCACGGTCTTCAGTGCCACAAACTGACGCGTTAGGCCAGCTACGCTATACCCACCATACATATTAGAAGAAAATACTCGCAGCAGATTTTCATCTGGAACGAGTTTAATGGTACGCCATACTGGATTCGAACCAGTGACCTACCGCTTAGAAGGCGGTTGCTCTATCCAACTGAGCTAATGACGCATACTGTACTCATTAATATCTCAAACTCGGATAAAAGTTTAAGATATATTGGAGCGGGTGATGGGAATCGAACCCACATGACCAGCTTGGAAGGCTGGAGTTCTACCACTGAACTACACCCGCATACTGCCTGACCAGGCTTTTTTGGTGGTCTTTCAAGCTTACCGCTCAATCAACGATATTTATTATACCACTACAAGAGCCTTTTGTCAAGCACTTTTTTATATTTTTTTCATCTAAGCTCAACTTTGTGCAACTTTACTTATTTGCTCTTCTTATGTTGTTTCATTTTATTCACTATAACATCTTTGAACAAAAAGCCAACGATACCTGCTACGAGAGCTACTCCAAGCACCACAAGTGCAACTGTGAAGTTGCCGCTTTTTACATTGCTCCCCAAAATCGTTGAGAGCATTATTGCCGGAAGTCTGCAAGGCATGACATAATAGAAAAAATCCTTCTTGCTTATGGGAGTCAGGGGGACGATATATGAGATAACGTCCTTGGGTATTCCCGGTATGAGATAGAGGATTATAAGGATAACGGTTAGCTTTTTCTCATTTTGCAGGAATTTGAATTTTTTTAGCTGTTTCTCGTCAACAAAGGCTTCCACTATCGGTCTGCCAAATTTTTTCACAAGCACGAATATTGCCATTGTGCCAAGGAGCGTACCTAAGAATGATAGCAACCCGCCCCAGAACCAGCCGAACAGCACTCCACCCACAACTTGTATAGGCGGTATGACCGCTATGACCACTTGAAGAGCTTGTATGAAAGTAAAGATAAGCACTCCCACAATGCCACTGTAGTTATCAAGCTTACGCTCCAAGGCTGCAATGCCTGCCTTGCTGTGAAGCGCTTTTATAAGAGGTATACACGCCACTATAGCCATTGCTATGACCGCTATTATTGCAACAAGGCTTATTATCTGTATTTTTTTCTTGTGCCTTGCAGTTTGTATTTTCGCCTCGTTTAATATTTCTTTCTCTTGTTCTTCGTTCATAAAAACGTCACCGTCATTTTCTTCTGAGTATTTTTTTCCTAAACCAATTTATGTACATATCTGTCAGCTGTGTGAGGGCATAGTCATAAATAAAGAAAAACAGGTTTGCCGCCGCCCACAGAACAAGCACGGCATACTTGCCGAACATCTCCATGCCCTCGAGCATATCCACCGAAGTAAAGATATACTGAAATGCCAAAAAGAAGATGACTATCGCCACATTGAACAAAGCGAGCTTTATTGCCCACACCAACAGGCGGTTTTTCTTTTGGTCGAGATAATATTTAAGTATTGGATAATACCCCATGAACAATATAAAAAGCAGGGTTGCTTCGTAATTTGGGGTCACGAAAATGCTCAGCAGGCTCACTGCGCAATAGGTGGCTATCGCCCAGTTTTTATCCACCTCCACTATCATCACAACCATCATAAAGCCTGCGAAGGTAGGGATAGTATAATCGAGCATGGGCAAAAAGCTGCTTGAAAACATCAAAAGCAGGCAGACAGCAGAGCATATGCCGCCAAGTGCCACTCGAAAAGCTATTTTATTTCTCATGGGTCTTTAGCAGCACGGTATAAGGTCGCCGCCCATCATTTCACAGCAACAGTCTGCACAGCAAAGGGAGGAACAGCAGTCAGGACCGCTCATGCCGCCTGCTCGGTAGCCTTGGGTTGGGTTGCCGCTCATATAGCCGCTTCGCTGTCTGTTCATTTGTGCCAGCACGCTTTGGTACTCCATGTTATTTGGGTCGAGCTGGACGGCTCTTGTGAAGTTGTTATAAGCCTCATTGAGCCAGCCTCTGCGGTGGCAGATAGTGCCTTTGAGGAAATACCACTCGGCATTTCTTTCGGAGGATGACACGTTATCAAGTATCTGATCTGCCTGTGTGTAGCTTCCGCTTTGGATAAGGCTTCTGATATAGCCTGAGTCAAAGCCCTGTGAGGAGGCATAGCCGTCATAGCCGCTTTCTGCGGACTGGTATCCTCCCCCACGTCTTGAAGTCATGATCTGATCGTAGGCAGCGTTTATCTCGGACATTTTCTCCTCAGCTACGTCAGCTAGGGGGTTATCCTGATACTGGTCGGGGTGATATTTTTTCACAAGCTCTTTATAAGCTGATTTTATTTCAGCGTCTGAAGCTGTTGGGGATACACCTAAAATTTTGTAAGGGTCTTTGGAGATCATTGATCGTTATTTCCTTTCCTGTTATTGCGGAATTTTCCGCTCTTTATTTGAGTATAGACATTTTTAAGTCCAAGATACACGATATTATCAAGTATATCACGATATCTTTTAAGATCGAGCTTCACATAGATATCTGCCATTTCACCCAGGGTGAAGTTTATGCTGTCATCACAAAAGGCGTGAACTTTTTTGAGATATTCCGCATTTATGCCCTCGGCAGGTGGAAATTTTCCAAGGAGCGGATTGTAGCTTTCACTCTCGTGGTCGTCGGGCAGGTCGTCAAGAGCGTCGCAGATATAGATAAATCTGCCGAGGAGGTAGCCGAAACGTTCAAGGAGAGGTCGGCGCTCGTCCTGCCCGGTGCAAAGATTCCCTGCAACGGCTTGCATCATAAGTGCGGTAGGCTCGCAGGCAAGGTCTATGCCTGCTGTTTTTTCACGCTCTATTTTATTTTGCAATTCCATTGCGTTTTCAACGGCAGGGGCAAGATTTGGATAAAGGCGAGCCGCTTTCTTATAGGGCTTTTTGAAAAAAGGCAAAAGTGCAAATGCGGCAAGCTTGCCTTTTAGCCCTTTATCGGCTATATCGTCACGGAGCTTATGATATGTGAGTATCACGGCGGCTGAGGACGTATATTTAAGATTACAGGTACACTTTGCGCACATGGTCTTTTTAAGAGGGTGTGCGATACAGCGTTGCTTTTCTGCGTCAAGCTTCACTCCCCTCACAGAGAAATCCATAAGGGAGAGAAATGCGAAATCGTAACTAAGGGTAAAGCGTGTCACAAAGCCATAGCGTCTGCCCATATCCTTACAGAGTCCGCAGTAGACAGCTTTATAGATATCATATTCAAACATTCGCATATAGGGTTTGAAAGGGCGGACATATCCGAACATAGGCACTCCTTAGGTTTTCGTTACTATACATTATAAAACACGATTGTGTATATCCCGTGAAATATATAACATTATACAACAATTTTAAGATAAAAGTCAATAATTTTTATGATAAAAATAAGGGTGGGGTAATGGAGGAATCGAAAAGACGGACGGGATAAAAAAATAGGGCAAAATACAAAAGGGCGACCAAAGGCCGCCCCATATATCAGGTTTTTATAAACAAACGCCGGGATCAGGTCACAGCAAACTGTGAGTTATAGAGATCGGCATAGAAGCCGTTCTTTGCCATAAGCTCATCATGACTTCCCTGCTCTACTATGTGTCCCGAATCCATTACTATGATAGTATCTGCATTCTTGATAGTAGAAAGTCTATGGGCGATTATAAAGCTCGTTCTGCCCTGCATCATTTTCTCAAAGGCACGCTGTACCAATATCTCCGTACGTGTATCTATAGACGATGTAGCTTCGTCCAGAATGAGCATTGGCGGCAGAGAGAGCATTACTCGTGCGATACAGAGAAGCTGTTTCTGTCCTGCGGAGATAGTGCTGTAGCTGTCTGAGATAACGGTATCATAGCCCTTTGGCAGACGCTTTATAAAGCCGTGACAATGGGCTGACTTGGCGGCGGCTATCATTTCTTCCTCGGTGGCGTCAGGCTTTCCGTAGCAGAGGTTCTCTCTTATGGTGCCTGTTTTCAGCCACGTTTCCTGCAAGACCATGCCGTACATACTTCTCATGGAGTCACGGGTACAATCCTTTATAGGCTCGCCGCTTATGCGTATCTCGCCGCTGTCGGTATCGTAAAATCTCATAAGGAGGTTTATCATGGTGGTCTTGCCGCAGCCTGTTGGTCCTACGATAGCTGTACGCTGACCGCTCTTTACATGAAGGTTAAAATTCTCGATAAGCTTCACATCAGGCACATAGCTAAAGGACACGTTGTCAACGTCTAATGTGCCGTCAACGGAGGTAAGAACAGTAGCGTTAGAGCTGTCAGGTATCTCCTCTGTTTCGTCTATGACCTCAAAGACACGCTTTGCAGAAGCGAATGCACTTTGAAGCTCGGTGATAACGCCTGATATTTCATTGAAAGGCTTTGTATACTGATTTGCATAGGTGAGAAAACAGCTAAGGTTACCAACTGTGAAGCCCACGCCTTTTATTACAGAGAGTGCGCCCACGATACCGACAGCCATGTAGACGAGGTTGTTTACAAAACGTGTACAAGGGTTGGTGAGTGAGGAGAAGAATGTGGCGTTAAGTCCAACTTTCTGGAGTTTCAGGTTCACTTCTTCAAACTGCTCCTCGGCTTCTTCCTGATAGCCGAATGCTGTTACTACCTTCTGATTGCCTGTCATTTCCTCAACAAGGCTGGTCATGTCGCCTCTTGCAACTGATTGCTGGTGGAAAAGCTTGAATGTGTTCTTGGCGATAAATCTTGCGACAAAGAGAGACAGCGGAGTGAGGATAACCACGATAAGGGTTATTTTCACGTTGATAGAGAGCATGAAACCAAGTGTACCGAAAATTGTACATACACCTGTAAAGAGCTGTGAAAAGCCCATGAGAAGTCCGTCTGACACCTGCTCCAAGTCGGAGATTATACGGCTGATTATATCACCGTGAGGGTGGGAGTCGATATATGACAGCGGTAGCTTTTGGAGCTTAGCGAAAGCATCGTTTCGGATATCTCTTACCACACAATAGGTTATCTTATTTGTGCAGAGGGACATGAGCCACTGGGCAATGCCTGTGACGGTGACTGTTACGCCAAGCTTTATTATTATATTAATGATGCCGTCAAAATCAACCAAGCCCATTTCTACGATAAGGTCAACAGCGTTGCCCACGAGGATAGGTGCATAAAGGGTGGTGGCAACTGCTATGACCGCAAAGACCATGGACAGTATGAACAGCCACATATGCGGTTTTGCGTATTTGAGAAGTGGTCTGAGAGCTGAGGTATCAAGCTTGTTTTTTGTGCTTTGTTTAGCCATTTGCCTGCGCCTCCTTTTCTGAAAGCTGTGAAAGGCATATTTCTTTATATACCTCGCAGCCGTTATAAAGCTCTGAATGAGTGCCGATACCTGCTATTTTGCCATCGTCAAGAACGATTATCTTATCGGCGCTTTTTATAGATGAGATTCTCTGTGAAACTATAAAAACGGTCATACCGCTTGTTTTTTCGTGGATAGCTTTTCTTAGTCTTGCATCTGTGGCAAGGTCAAGGGCGGAGGCTGAGTCATCAAGAATGAGTATCTCAGGATCACCAACCAATGCTCTTGCAATGGTAAGTCTTTGACGCTGACCGCCTGAGAGGTTTTTGCCCTCCTGAAGTATCATCTCGTCAAGCTTATCAGGCTTTTTCTCAACAAAGTCCTTAGCCTGAGCGATATCAAGAGCGTTCCAGATATCCTCATCAGTGGCGTTTTTATCACGCCACTGCATATTGTGTCTTATAGTACCCTTAAAGAGAACGGCTTTCTGAGGGACGATGCCTATCATGCCTCTGAGCTGTGAGAATGGATACTCCTTTACGTCAACGCCGTCAACAAGGACTTCGCCCTGACGGACGTCATAAAATCTTGGGATAAGGTTGATAAGCGATGTTTTACCTGAACCTGTACCGCCGATTATACCGATAGTTTCGCCTTTCATGGCTTTGAAGCTTATATCCGAAAGGGAGTCGGCTTCGGCTGATGCGTACGAGAAGAAACAGTTTCTGAACTCAACGCATGGAGCGTTACCGTCAGTTGCGACAGGCTTATTATCCTTATCGGATACACTTGGCTCCACAGCGAAAACGTCATTTATTCTGATAGCGGAAGCCTGCATTTTGGTGATATTTGTAACGAGTATCGCCATAGCAAGGAGTGCTAAGAGTATCTGGTTCATATAGTTTACAAGGGCTATCACTTCGCCCTGTGAGATAAAGCCTGTATAAACCGTTTTGCCACCAAACCATATGATAGCGATGATAGCGAAGTTTACAATGACATATGTGGCAGGGTTCATAAGGGCGGAAATTCTTCCTGCGATAATCTGCTGACGTTTAAGCTCCTCGGTATTATCGGCGAACTCTTTCTCCTCGTCTTTCTGACGGGAAAATGCTCTGATAACTCTTGCGCCTGTGAGAGTTTCGCTTGTCATAAGGTTAGTTTTATCAAGCTTTTTCTGAATATTCTTATACTGCGGTATGGTGATGTGCATTATAAGGTAGATAACATAGGCAAGGCAAGGTGCGATTATCAGGAAGATAAGAGTAAGCTTCACTGAGATAGAGAATGCCATTATGATTGAGCCTAAAACGATAAAAGGCGAACGAAGAAACAGACGAAGAAGGATATTCACGCCCTGCTGAGCGGTATTGATATCCGCTGTCATTCTTGTGACGAGGGTATGGCTTCCAACGCTGTCTATTTCCGCATAGGACAGTGAATTGATATGCTTGAAGAGGTCACGTCTGAGGGCTGTTCCAAAGCCTAGGGACGCTTTTGCGGCGAAATACTGTGCGGTCAGTGAACACGCAAGTCCGCAGAATGCAAGCAATATCAGCACGCCACCCATTTTATAGATGTAGGGCTTATCTTGATTTTTTATGCCCACGTCAATGATATTAGCCATAACGAGTGGCACTGCAAGCTCGAAGCAGGCTTCGATAAGCTTAAACAGCGGACCGATTATGCTTTCTTTTTTATAGTTTTTCAGATACCTAAAAAGCTTCAGCATTTTTCTATCTCCCAACTAAATAAAATCATATAAATTTTATTATATCATATGTTTTTGTACA
This sequence comes from Ruminococcus sp. AF37-20, assembly GCF_003460465.1. Lineage (NCBI taxonomy): Bacteria > Bacillati > Bacillota > Clostridia > Eubacteriales > Oscillospiraceae > Ruminococcus > Ruminococcus sp. AF37-20. The sequence continues at coordinate 139,521 of NZ_QTVE01000002.1, forward strand.
TTTGTAGACGAATAAGTTAATTCTTTAAAAAAGTGGGGGGATAACGCAGGGGCAAAAAGTTCGCCCGTCTTTGTACACCGGCATGGTTTGTGATAATTCAAGCCTCGCACCTCAGAGCGGGACGCCGAGGGCGTCGTCCCCTACAATAATCATCGCCGCAGGCGATACCTTCATTCCTCACTCCTCATTCCTCACTTCTCACTTCTAAAAAAAGGGGTTGACAAAAGGGTGAAAGTGTGCTATAGTCATATCAATAGGTTTAAATGCTAAGACGGAAATAAGTAGCCTTTTGCGAAATTTCAGAGAGCTTTCGGTGGGTGTGAGAAAGCATTTCTACAAAGTGTGAATACATTCCTGAGCTGTTCGCTGAGAAAGCTTTTGCGTAAGGCGAAACGGTTTGCACACGTTACAGTGCTATGGCTTCGCTTTCTGCTGAGCCTGTAAGGTCGGGAGTTTCCCGATAAACTGAGGTGGTACCACGATAATTCGTCCTCTGACAGATATTCTGTCAGAGGGTTTTTTATTTATGTACCGCAAAAAAATAATACGGAGGTATGAAAAATGACAGTATTTGAAGAACTGAAAAGAAGAGGTCTTCTCGCTCAGCTTACTGATGAGGAGGAGATAAAGGAGCTTATCAACGCCGGCAAGGCGACTTTCTACATCGGCTTTGACCCGACCGCTGATTCGCTCCACGTTGGTCACTTTATGGCACTTTGCCTTATGAAACGTTTGCAAATGGCAGGCAACAAGCCTATCGCTCTGCTGGGCGGCGGAACAGGCATGATAGGCGACCCTTCGGGCAAGTCTGACATGAGAAAGATGCTCACAAAGGAAACTATCGAGCACAACGTTGCTTGCTTTAAAAAGCAGATGAGCCGTTTCATTGATTTCTCTGACGGCAAGGCTCTTGTGGTAAACAACGCTGACTGGCTCATGGACCTTAACTACATCGACGTACTTCGTGATGTTGGTGCTTGCTTCTCTGTAAACAAGATGCTTACATTTGAGTGCTACAAGCAGAGAATGGAAAGGGGTCTTACCTTCCTTGAGTTCAACTACATGATAATGCAGTCCTACGATTTCTACAGACTTTTCCAGGATTACGGCTGTAATATGCAGTTCGGCGGTGACGATCAGTGGGCTAATATGCTGGGAGGTACTGAGCTTATCAGAAAGAAGCTTGGCAAGGACGCTTATGCAATGACTATCACTCTCCTGCTCAACTCCGAGGGCAAGAAAATGGGCAAGACAGAAAAGGGTGCGGTATGGCTCGACCCTGAAAAGACTTCTCCATACGAGTTCTATCAGTATTGGAGAAACGTTGGTGACGCTGACGTCATCAAATGCCTGAAGATGCTCACATTCGTTCCTATCGAGGAGATAGAAGAAATGGAGAAGCACATGGAGGGTGCTGAATACAACAAGGCTAAGGAGCTTTTGGCTTACGAGCTGACAAAGCTTGTTCACGGCAAGGAGGAGGCTGACAAGGCTGACGCTGCGGCAAAGGCTATTTTTGCAGGCGGCGGAAACAGCGACGACATGCCTAGCACGACTATTGCGGCGGCTGACCTGACTGACGGCAAGATAGGTATTCTTACGCTTCTTGTTAAATGCGGACTTTGCCCTTCAAACGGCGAGGCTAGACGTCTTGTTACTCAGAACGGCATTGCGGTGAATGGCGAGAAATTCACTGACCCTAAGGGTCTTGTTGATCTCTCTGAGCCTGTTGTTATCAAAAAGGGTAAGAAGATCTTCCACAAGGCTATTGCGGAATAATATAGTGCAAAATAATTTCCACGGGTGGACAGAAGTTCACCCGTTTTTTGTACATAAATATATGGTATTTTGCAATATTCATAAACATTCACACAAAATACATATAAGGTTTAGCTATATTTAAAGTTATTCATATATACTTTTAATCAAAGGAAAGTTTACACGAAGCATACGAAAAAATCACGAAAAGAGGCGTGGATATGAATGGCAATCAGGAAGTGTTCAGACGGATAGAGAAAAAATATATCGTTGATGAACCGACTTATGAAATGCTTATAAAAAAACTCGAAGGGCATTTTGTCAGAGATAGATATTACAAAAGCACTATCTGCAACATATATTATGACACACCAAGTCATCAGCTTGTAAGAAGCTCCATTGAAAAGCCTGTTTACAAGGAAAAGTTGAGAGTGAGGAGCTACGGTGTACCTAATGATGAAGACATGGTCTTTGTGGAGCTTAAAAAGAAATACAAGGGTGTGGTCTACAAGAGGCGTATCGAGATGACCCTTGCACAGTCCCGTGACTTCTTTGCAGGCAGAGATATACCTCACAGAAATCCGCAGATAGAGAACGAGCTGAAATATTTTCTCAAATTCTATGAGGGCATTGCTCCTGCAATGTATCTAAGTTATGACAGGCTTGCTTACTGCGGTGCAGAAGACACGTCCCTTAGGCTGACCTTTGACACGCACATTCTTTACCGTGAGGAGCAAAAGGAGCTTGACAAGGGCATTTGGGGAAAAGAGCTTCTGCCTGCTGGCGTGAGGGTAATGGAGATAAAGATACCGAACGCTATGCCTCTTTGGCTATCGGCTATACTTGACGAACTGGAGATATACCCTGTGTCATTCTCAAAATACGGAACTGCGTATCTTAATGAATTTTCTGAAAAAATACATAAAGGTAAGGTGATAAGCTGTGCTTAATTCAACTACTCTTGCGGCTACTACTGTGACCACCACTGAAACGACCGTGGCGGCGATAACTACAAACGAATTTATTTTCTGCACTGCGGCTTCGTTGGTGCTTGGTCTTATAATAGCGTTTGCATTCAACTTCAGGCAGAAAAAAACAAAGAGCTTTATGATGACGCTTGCTTTGCTGCCTGTGATAGTACAGGTAGTGATAATGCTTGTAAACGGAAACATCGGTACCGGTGTGGCTGTTATGGGTGCATTCAGCTTGGTAAGATTCCGTTCTGTACCGGGAAGTGCCATGGACATATGCGCTATATTCCTTTCAATGGCGGTGGGTCTTGCAACAGGAACGAACCACCTTGCGTTGGCTCTTATGCTTGCTGTGTGCGTGAGCCTGCTGAACATTATTTACACGCTTCTGCCTATTGGCAAAAAGAAGTCGGGTCACAAGGAGCTTAGTATCACTATCCCTGAAAGCCTTGATTACACTGAGGTATTTGACGATATATTTGAAAAGTATCTTTCAGAATGTGAGCTTGTTTCGGTAAAGACCACAAATATGGGAAGCCTTTTCAAGCTGAGATACCGCATAGAGCTAAAGGGTGACGCTAACGAAAAGCAGCTTATTGACGAACTTAGATGCAGAAACGGCAACCTTGAGATAATGTGTGCAGTGGCAGCAGACATTGATGAACAATCATTCTGACAAAATAACAAAAGTATCCATAAGCAAAACCGCACAAGGCTAAAGCGGTCTTGTGCGGTTTTTTTCAACCTTTTTTACCATACAAGGGGGTATTTTTCATGAAAATTTCGGACACTAAAAAGATGGCAGCTATCACGGCGGCGTTTTTTATCACGGTAACTGCTTTTTCAGGCTGTTCAGAGAGTGCAAATTCTTCACAGACCGCAAGCAGCGCTTCGCAGGCGGCAAAGTCTGACATTGACGCAAGCATTGCGGCAGAGGACATTGACGTTGGATATGACGAGGAAAGCTCAGTAGGGATTACATTTGCTGATGGCAGTGCGGCTATAGACGGTGAGGGTGCGACCGCTGAGGGGGAAACTGTTACCATTTCGCAGGCAGGAACTTACATTCTTTCAGGCACGGCGACCAACGGCAGGATAATCGTTTCAGCAGACAAGACGGCTGAAATAAAGCTTATTTTCAATGGAGTTGACATAACTTGTGCTGACAACGCTCCCCTGCTCGTGAGCAAAGCTAAAAAAGTTTATATCGTGCTGGAGGACGGCACAGAGAACGTTTTGACGGACAGTGCAAGCTACTCTTTAGGAGAAGATGACAGCAACACAGACGGTGCTATTTTCTCCAAAGCCGACCTTACTATAAACGGCAGCGGTACACTTACTGTGAATGCAAACTACAAGCACGGCATAGTTTCAAAAGACGATCTTGTTATCACTGACGGAAATATCAATGTGACCTCGGCTTCAACCGCTATGGAGGGCAAGGACAGCATTAAGATATCTGGCGGAACATTCAACATTTCCGCAGGCACGAACGGCATAAAATCCACTAACACAGAGGCTTCTGACAAAGGCTTTATAAGCGTGACAGGGGGAAGCTTCACAGTAGTCGCAAACAATGACGCATTCGAGGCGGAAACCGTGCTTTCTATCGAGGACGGAAGCTTTGACATCACCACAGGCGGTGGAAGTGCAAACGCTTCTATGAAGTCTGACGGCACACCAAACAGCGATTGGCATAACAACATGGGAAACGGCGGCGGTGGTCCGAACGGCGGAATGGGCAGACCTGACGATAACAGAAACGGCATGGGCGATGACCCTCCTACAATGCCTACGGCTGACAACACAGGGCTGACTATCGAGGCTGCGGCTAACACTACTACAGACAGCGACAGCACAGATACAACGGACAGCACATCAACATCTGCAAAGGCGTTAAAAGCAGGCAGCGAGGTAAACATAAGCGGCGGCGAGTTCAAGATAGACTCGGCAGATGATTCTGTACACAGCAATGGAAACATTGTGGTAACAGGAGGAAATATTTCTGCGGCGTCAGGTGATGACGGTATGCACGCTAGCGGAAACCTGACCATATCCGATGGCACTGTAGACATCCCAAAGAGCTACGAGGGTATCGAGGGATCTATCGTGACAATAGACGGCGGCACCATATCAGTAACAGCGAGCGATGACGGAATAAACTGCGCAGGCGGAAGCGATACTGGATCAACAGACAGAATGGGGGCTGACCAATTCTCGGCACAAGAAGGTGTTGAACTTAACATCAACGGAGGAACTGTAACCATTGACGCTGACGGCGACGGACTTGACTCAAATGGCAATTTCACAATGGCAGGCGGTACAGTTTGCGTTTGCGGACCTACTAACGGTGGAAACGGCGCACTTGACTACAACGGCACTGCAACTGTAACAGGGGGAACGCTCATCGCCTGTGGTGCAGTTGGAATGGAAGAAGGCTTCGGTGACAACTCCACACAATACAGTGTTCTGCACGATCTTGGTTCGACAGTTTCAGCAAACGAAAAACTGACTATCACTGACAGTGACGGCAAGGAGATCTTAAGCTTTACCCCTACAAAGACTTGGCAGAGCGTTGTATTCACAAGCACTGACCTGAAGGAAGGCGAAACCTACACCATTACGGCAGGGTCGCAGTCGGAAACCGTGACTATTGACGGCATTGTTACTTCTAACTCCTCGGGAAAGAGCTTTGGCAAAGGTCATGGCGGAGGACGTGGTTTCTGATATAAACGAAAAAAGGACGAGCTTGGGGTTCGTCCTTTTTTATTTGGCTGATTTATCGTTCATAGTATGCGGGACGTCGTATTTTTGCAAAGCAAAAATTGCGCTGCTCCCCTACATTTGTGTAATATAAATCGTATGGACGAACAGTGTTCGCCAGTTTTTGCTCACCTTTGTTGTATCCATACGCAAAAAAGACCGCCTCATGATGAAGCGGTCTTTAGTAAGCAATTTAGTTTTGGTTGTGCAGATTATGCAAGCTCAGCAAAGTACTTGATTGTTCTTACCATCTGTGATGTGTAAGAGTTCTCGTTGTCGTACCAAGAAACTACCTGTACCTCATAGAGGTCATCAGCGATCTTAGATACCATTGTCTGAGTAGCATCGAAGAGTGAACCAAATCTCATGCCGATAACGTCAGAAGAAACGATTGGATCCTCGTTGTAGCCAAATGACTCAGAAGATGCAGCCTTCATAGCAGCGTTGATGCCTTCAACTGTTACGTCAGCACCCTTTACAACTGCTGTAAGGATTGTTGTTGAACCTGTTGGAACTGGAACTCTCTGTGCAGAACCGATGAGCTTGCCGTTAAGCTCTGGGATTACAAGACCGATAGCCTTTGCAGCACCTGTTGAGTTAGGAACGATGTTTGCAGCACCAGCTCTTGCTCTTCTCAGGTCACCCTTTCTGTGAGGACCGTCGAGGATCATCTGGTCGCCTGTGTAAGCATGGATAGTGCTCATGATACCGCTCTGGATAGGAGCATACTTGTTAAGAGCATTAGCCATAGGAGCAAGACAGTTTGTTGTGCAAGATGCAGCTGAAATGATTGTATCGTCAGCTGTAAGTGTCTTCTCGTTTACTGAGAATACGATCGTCTTAAGATCGCTGCCTGCAGGAGCTGAGATAACTACCTTCTTAGCGCCAGCGTCGATATGAGCCTGGCTCTTTGCCTTTGAGCAGTAGAAACCTGTGCACTCGAGAACTACGTCTACACCGATCTCACCCCAAGGGAGCTTAGAAGCGTCTGCTTCCTTATAAATTGTAAGAGTCTTGCCGTCAACAGTGATAGTATTAGCCTCATCATCAGCTGATACTGTGTGAAGGTTCTCACCGATCTTACCACAGTAACCGCCCTGAGCTGTATCATACTTAAGAAGATCAGCGAGCATTGAAGGCTTTGTCAGGTCGTTGATTGCAACTACCTCGTAGCCCTCTGCGCCAAACATCTGTCTGAATGCAAGACGTCCAATACGTCCAAAACCATTAATTGCGACTTTAACTGCCATAATTAATTTACCTCCTAAAAATTTTTCTGTATTTATTATACTACATTTTTCTATACATTGCAAGTGTTTTTACAAAAAACTTAGAACTTTTTTTCTTTAAGGCAATACCGCAAAGCCACCTGCGTCCTGATCCGTCAAAGCACTGCTAAATTCTTTAAAATGTGATCAAATATTGATGATTTTTTATTGACTACCCCGACAGTTTAGGTTATAATATTTACATGAGATCTTTATGAAAGGCAGGCTAACAAAGTGGAACTGACATCTTCTGTGAAAGAGATATACGCTCAGTCTGAGGAAAACATTATCCTCACTGACGCTGAACTTAATGTCATTTGGAAAAATCATGGCGATCTGCCTGATGTTATAGATATTTCTGCTTTATGCGATACTCCGGAAAACGCTTTCATTCTGCCTGTTGAAAAGACAGCTACCTTTGAATATAAGGGCAGGTTTGCTGACTCGGCGGCAATGCGGTTTGAACCGCTGAGAGATAATGGCATTATAACGAATTATCTCATACACTATTACTCCTGCATGGACATAGAACGTCTTTCGGACAAGTCTGGATATTTACGCTTCAAATCGAATTTTCTCGGCAACATAAGGATGGAGCTTTCTAAAATGTTAGCGATGCTTGACAGCCAAAAGAAATCCTTTTCTTCAAAAGCCGGCACTGAATATGAGCATTTTGACCATGAGGCAAGGCTTCGTATACTAAAGACATTTTCCGCAACGGTGAACATGACAGAACTTGCAAAATATTTCAGCGGCAATTTCACAACTGAATATCAGAGCCTGTCAGACATATGCGGTGAGGTGTGCGACGAAGAAGGCAATTTGCTTGAGGAGGACGGCTGTATTTTCAGATACTCCATTGACCCGTGCATTTATTTTGAAACAAACAAAAGCCTTATTAAAAATGTGCTTGTAAATCTGCTTGTGAACGCATATATGTACAATGACAAGGAACAACGGCAGGTGGAGCTTATCCTAAAAACTGAGGACGACAGGATAATACTGTCAGTAAATGATAACGGCAACGGCATGACAGACGATGTATGGCAGGCGGCTATCACGCCATTTGGTACATTCCAGAAATACAGTAGCAGCGAGGCGTTGGGGCTTGCACTGGCAAAATGCTTTTGCGACCGTTTTGACGGTGAACTAAGTTATCGCAGCGAGATCGGCAAAGGCACTTGTGTGACCATGAGTTTCCCATGTGACAGCCGTGGTTTGCCGAAAGAGTTCCATGTGAGCAGAATGCCACCCATACCGAACCCATACGGCAGTACCTACTGCATAATGGCTAAGGGGCTTGACCCGCTGAAATAGGGTTTGGGCAATATACAGAGCAAGTGAATAGATGGGATACAAAAAAGGCAGTGCCGATTTTCTCGGTACTGCCTTGATTATTTTATGGAAATTAGTCCTTGATGATAGACTTACCTGTCATTTCCTTTGGCTGCTCAAGACCCATGAGTTTGAGCATTGTTGGTGAAAGGTCAGCAAGCACGCCGCCCTCTCTGATAAGAACATTGCCTGCGCCTGCGATAATAAGAGGTACAAGGTTGGTTGTGTGGGCTGTGAATGGAGAGCCGTCGTCTTCCATCATCTTATCTGCGTTGCCGTGGTCTGCTGTGATAAGTGCTATACCGCCTTTTGCAAGAACTGCGTCAACCGTTTTGCCTACGCACTCGTCAACTGCTTCTACTGCTGCTACGGCTGCGTCGAACACGCCTGTGTGACCTACCATGTCGCAGTTTGCATAGTTGAGGATAATTGCGTCATACTTGTCAGACTCTATTCTCTTGAGAACTTCGTCGCAAACAAGATATGCGCTCATTTCAGGCTGGAGGTCATATGTTGCTACCTTTGGTGAATTGATGAGGGCTCTGTCCTCGTTCTCAAAAGGAGCTTCTACACCGCCGTTGAAGAAGAATGTAACGTGTGCATACTTCTCTGTTTCAGCGATTCTAAGCTGTGAAAGACCCTTCTTTGCGATATACTCGCCGAAAGTATTTTCAAGGCTTGCTGGTTTGAATGCAACGTCAACGTTTGGCATTGTTGCGTCATACTGTGTCATGCAGACATAGTAAAGTGGGAATCTGCCATTTCTTCTCTCAAAGCCTGTGAAGTCGTCGTCAACGAGAGTTCTTGTTATCTCTCTTGCTCTGTCAGGACGGAAGTTGAAGAAGATAACGCTGTCGTTTGCGGATATCTTGCCGTTCTCATCGATAACTGTAGGAACAACGAACTCGTCTGTAACGTCAGCGGCATAGGAAGCCTTGATAGCGTCAACTGCGTTATCAGCCTTATTGCCCTCGCCGTATACCATTGCGTCATAAGCCTTGCCTACACGCTCCCAACGGTTATCTCTGTCCATTGCATAGTAACGTCCCATTACTGTTGCTATCTTGCCGACACCAATTTCCTTGAGCTTTTCTTCAAGCTCAGCTACGAAGTCAACTCCGCTTGTAGGAGGAACATCTCTGCCGTCCATGAAGCAATGAACGTATACCTTTGTAAGACCTGCTTTCTTAGCAAGCTCCAAAAGACCATAGAGGTGTGAATTATGTGAGTGAACGCCGCCGTTTGAAAGAAGTCCGAACAGGTGGAGTGCGCTGTCATTCTTCTTGCAGTTCTCAACGGCTGCTGTGAAAGCTTCGTTTGAGAAGAATTCGCCGTCCTTAATAGACTTTGTGATTCTTGTAAGCTCCTGATAAACTATTCTTCCTGCGCCGATATTTGTATGGCCTACCTCTGAGTTACCCATCTGTCCCTCAGGAAGTCCAACGTCCATGCCGCTTGCACCGATAAGAGTGTGCGGATAGTTGGCAAGAAGTCTGTCGATATTAGGTGTTTTGGCAGCTCTGATAGCGTTGCCGTAATCCTTGTGATTATAGCCGAAGCCGTCCATAATTATAAGTGCTATGGGTTTCTTTGACATATTTCTTAGTCCTTTCAACATCATTTATATTCGTATTATCCCCAATAACCGCCCTTTTCAAGAAAGCTCAGGACATATTCCTTAAATTCCTTAGCGGTATCGTCGCTTGTGTAATAGGTCTTTGCGCCGATACGGACATAATTACTCTCTCCTGACTCATAGTAGATAGCTGGACCTTCTGAACATTTTATATCCAGCCAATCGCCGCCAACAACGTACTCCTTTGAATCCGGATCTTTTTCCTCTGCGTTCTCAGTTACCTTTTTGGTGAACTCTGCGGTTTTGTCGAGAAGCTCGCTGTCTGTGAACTCAACGCCGCTAAGAAGCTTACTAGAGTCCATTTTGATAGTTACATTTTCAAGCTTAGCCTCAGATGTTGTCTGAGAGCTTTCTGCCGTTGGTGCGCTGCTTTCGTCAACGCTTCCGCAGGCTGCAAATGACATACACATGGATAATACTAATGCTGCAAATATTAATTTTTTCATATTTGCGTCCCCCTGTTCAAAAAAAGCAGAGGACAGCCGCAGCCGTCCCCTGCGGAACTTTTTATTTGTTTGTTCTTGTGACGAATGATATTTTGCCCCTAGATATCCGTCTGTTAATTAGCCCTCAACAGCAGCCTGAACGATAGTATTGAAGTCAGCAGCCTTCAGTGAAGCACCGCCGATAAGACCGCCGTCTACGTTCTCCTTAGAAAGAAGCTCTGCGCAGTTCTTAGCGTTCATTGAGCCGCCGTACTGAATTGTAACTGCCTCTGCTGTAGCCTCGTCATAGATCTTAGCAAGTGTTGCTCTGATGAATGCGCAAACTTCCTCAGCCTGATCTGCTGTAGCTGTCTTGCCTGTACCGATAGCCCAAACTGGCTCGTAAGCGATAACGGACTTCTTAACGTCCTCTGCTGATACGCCGAAGAAATCAAGCTTTACCTGTCTTGCGATAACTTCCTCTGTGATGTTGCACTCACGCTCCCAAAGAAGCTCGCCAACGCAAACGATAGGCTTCAGACCGGCTGCAAGAGCTGCCTTTGTTCTCTTGTTTACTGTTTCGTCTGTTTCACCGAAATACTGTCTTCTCTCAGAGTGACCGATAACAACGTACTCAACGCCAAGCTCAACGAGCATATCTGCTGAGATCTCGCCTGTGAAAGCACCGCTCTTCTCAAAGTGAACGTTCTCTGCGCCGATCTTTACGTTTGAGCCTGCTGTTGCGTTGATAGCAGTTTCAAGGTTTGTGAAAGGTACGCAAGCGATAACTTCTACCTTGCCCTCAGCGTTTGCAACAAGTGGCTTGATAGCTTCGAGAAGCTCCTTAGCCTCAGGTCTTGTCTTGTTCATTTTCCAGTTTCCTGCAATAATTGCTTTTCTTACAGCTTTTTTCATGATAAAAAACTCCTTTATTTTTTATAGGGAACAGAAAAACTGCTCCTGCTAGTTTTCCAAGTCTATTATACAACATTCACTCGTATTTGTCAACTAATTAACAAAGAACCTCCGCTGTTTTTTACCTTATTTTTTCTTTGATCTTGACGGTGGGAGCTGTTCATACATTGCTTCCACAAGTCCTTTGAGATGATCCTTATCATCGGTATTATCCACAAGGTACATTGGCTTTGCACCTTCATAGGGCATCTCTAACGTTATGTCTTTAAGATGATCTTCTGCAGCTTTCACGGACTTCACAAGAAGTCTGTTATCATAAATGCCACCGAATATTCTGTCCTTATAATATAATATATACTCACCAAACATTTTTCTTGCTCGGATATCTTCAAGCTCGCTGAGCTGTTCGAGTATGTATTCAAAATAACTCTCATCAGTTGGCATATTTTCTCCTTAAAGCTTGTCGATAAGCATAACAGCGCCGAAAATCCCCAGCAGCACGCCGATAGCTATCGCCGCATAACCGAACGGTGTCTTTTCCTCTTTCTGCTCTGCTTCCTTTTCTTCCTCGGTGACTTCCACCTTTGATTTTTCGTCGTCAAGATAAAACTCCTGCGGATTCTCAGGATTATACTTTATATCGATCATATCCCCTTTATTATAACCGTTGTCTGTAACTATCTGGGTATACTTTTCTCCGTTCACAGTATAACCTATTTTCCATTCAACAAAGACCTGATCTTCACCGCCGCTAAAAGACGGCATTGTTGTTTTTACCTTCTGCAAAGCCTTTGCCTGCATTGGCTCATAATGGTCTTCTTCGGGAATATTCTGTTCTTGATCCGGGAAAAACCGATAGCCTTTAAGCGCCTTGATACCGAAATATATCAGCCCTATTCCTGTAAGGAACAGAATTATCCCTCCGATTCCCTGCCAGCCAAGGTTAACGCCTGCCAAAACACTGACCTTGAAATTTTCAGCTAAAAGCATTAATTCGTTCATTCCGTCACCTCGTTTCTTTCAGAGGAATCGGGCGAGATAATGACAATATGTCCGCTTTCCGACCCGCTGTCCTCGAAGGTTTTCATATTAAAAGTATGTATGAAAGTCATTATAGAGATTACAGCAAACACCGCTGCAAAAGCTCCGAAAAAAATTCTCATGCTTATCCCGTAAACAAATTCGCCGCGGCATTCATTTTCAATTTCGGCGATACCGTCTGCATAATCCGAAAGGTAAAAATCGTCGGGATCATTCTCACCATAACATATATTTACATAGCCGTCGTTAAGAATGTTTTCGATAAATTTGCGGTAAACTATGCCGCTTTGATCTGTATATTCGATTTCAAGCTGGTTTACATAGGAAGTATACGCTCCCCTGCTTTCGGAAAAATCCTCATATTCGGATCTGCTTTCCCCTACTACCTTAGCAAACGTTTTAACATATTTACTGCAATCATCGGAACTTTCTGAATTTCCGTAACGCTTACAGCCGATCTTTACAAATCCAACTGCCGCCAGTGCCGACGCAACAGCCAATATACAGGCAAAAACAAATGCCGCAGTAATACTGCTTTGTGAATAGTATACTGTCAAAACCAAAGGTTCACGGTAAATCATTGATACCCCCATAATTAAAAAGGGGCAGGCAAATGACTGCCTGCCCCAGCTTTTAAGTCGAGCAAATATATAAATTACTTGTCGGCAATAACGTCGATACCCGGAAGAACCTTGCCCTCGAGGTATTCAAGTGAAGCTCCGCCGCCTGTTGAGATGTGTGACATCTTGTCAGCGAAACCGAGCTGGATAACTGCTGCTGCTGAGTCGCCGCCGCCGATGATAGTTGTAGCGTCTGTTTCAGCAAGTGCCTTTGCAACTGCGATAGTACCTGCTGCAAGTGTTGGGTTCTCAAACACGCCCATAGGACCGTTCCAAACAACTGTCTTTGCAGACTTAACAGCCTCGCCGAAGAGAGCCTGTGTCTTTGTGCCGATATCAAGGCCTTCCTTGTCAGCTGGGATCTTATCAGAATCAACAACTTCTACGTCGATAGGAGCGTCGATAGGATCAGGGAAACCTGCTGCAACTGTTGTGTCGATAGGGAGAAGAAGCTTCTTGCCGAGCTTTTCAGCCTTTGCCATCATTTCCTTGCAGTAGTCGATCTTTGTATCGTCAACGAGGGAAAGACCAACTTCCTTGCCCTGTGCCTTGAGGAATGTGTATGCCATACCGCCGCCGATGATAAGTGTATCGCACTTTTCGAGGAGGTTTGAGATAACGTTGAGCTTATCAGCAACCTTTGCGCCGCCGAGGATAGCAACGAATGGTCTAACAGGAGTTTCAACTGCATTACCGAGGTAGTTGATCTCTTTCTGCATGAGGTAACCAACTGCTGTTTCCTTAACGAACTTTGTAACGCCTGCTGTAGAAGCATGAGCTCTGTGAGCTGAACCGAAAGCGTCCATTACGAATACTTCGTCGTCAACGAGGTCAGCAAGTTCCTTAGCGAAAGCTTCGCCGTTCTTTGTTTCCTCTGCGCCTCTGAATCTTGTGTTCTCAAGAACAACGATATCACCGTCAGCCATTTCAGCAACTGCCTTCTTAGCGTTGTCGCCAACAACTGTATCGTCAGCAGCAAATGTTACCTTTGTTTCAGGAAGAAGCTCTGCAAGTCTTGCAGCAGCAGGAGCAAGTGAGAACTTAGCCTCTGGGCCGTTCTTTGGCTTGCCGAGATGTGAACACAGAACTACCTTGCCGCCGTCAGCTACCAGCTTCTTGATAGTTGGGAGAGCAGCTGTTATTCTGTTATCGTTTGTAATAACGCCGTCCTTAAGAGGAACGTTGAAGTCAACTCTTACGAGTACCTTTTTGCCCTTTACATTAATGTCATCAACAGTAACTTTGTTTAAACCTGCCATTTTAAAGACACCTCTCAATTTAATTTTTTAATTCACGTTGTTAAAAAACTAACAACCTTACCTTTATTATATAACATACCGTCATAAAAATCAAGTATTTTTTTATAATTTTTACCCTGATTTTATAACTTTAGGCTTTTAAAGTGCGTCCACCTTTATCTCTCCGTTGTCAGCGGATATTGCCACGGCGGACACCACACCCTCGCCCTTGTCTATAAGCAGTTCGGCTATCTTATCCTCCACCTCGTTTCTTATGACACGGCGGATATCTCTTGCACCAAGCTTCTGACCGTATGCCTTATGTGCGATAGCTTTCAAAGCTTCATCTGTATATCTCAGGCTGATATGTTTCTCCTCCAGCGGCGACTTCATCTCGTCCAGCATAAGACCTGCTATGCCTGCGAAATTCTCCTCTGTGAGCGGATTGAACACAACTATCTCGTCTATTCTTCCAAGAAACTCAGGTCTCAGGAAATCTCTCAGTGCTTTCATTGCCTTATCCTTGGCAATATCGCTGTCTGTCTTATTGAAGCCCACACCTGTATCTCTATCAGTCGAGCCTGCGTTTGATGTCATGACGATAACTGTGTTCTCAAATGAAACGCTTCTGCCCTGTGAATCGTTGATACGTCCCTCGTCAAGTATCTGGAGAAGTATGTTCATAACGTCAGGGTGAGCCTTTTCTATCTCGTCAAAAAGTACCACTGAATATGGTCTGCGGCGCACCTTTTCGGTAAGCTGGCCTGCTTCGTCAAAGCCTACATATCCCGGAGGTGAGCCGATAAGCTTTGATACTGAGTGCTTCTCCATATACTCGGTCATATCAACTCTGATAAGCGGCTCGGTGGCGTCAAAAAGCTCTTCTCCAAGAACTTTCACAAGCTCTGTTTTTCCAACGCCTGTTGGGCCGACGAAAATAAACGAAGCCGGTCTGCGGCGTTTTGAAAGCTGAACCCTTGTACGCTTTATTGCCTTTGCGACCTTATCAACAGCTTCGTCCTGGCCGATAACACGCTTTGAAAGGGCTTCTTTAAGATGCTTTATCTTGTCATACTCGGTCTGAGCTATCTTATTGGCAGGGATACCTGTCCAAAGCTCTATTACCTTTGATATATCTTCCTCTGTGACCTGAACGTTTTTAAGAGTTTCTTCCACCTCTTTGAGTCTGTTCTGGATCCTGAGTATCTCGCCCTTTTCCTTTGCGATTATCTCATAGTCAGGGTCTGACTTCTGTTCGTAATCCTCAACGAGCTTTTCATGCTTTTTAAGCTCCTCGTTAAGTGCGTCGAACTCCTCTATTTCAGGTGTTCTGATACTTGTGCAGGCGCAGGCTTCGTCAAGAAGATCTATCGCCTTGTCAGGGAGAAATCTATCGTTGATATATCTTTCAGAAAGCACTGCACACTCTCTAAGCATATCGTCTGATATCTTTACTCTATGGAAATTCTCGTAATACTGCTTTATGCCTTTGAGGACTGTGATTGTGTCCTCAACTGTCGGCTCGGAAACTGTTACAGGCTGGAAACGTCTTTCAAGTGCAGAGTCCTTTTCGATATACTTTCTGTACTCCTTGAAAGTCGTTGCGCCTATTACCTGTATCTCGCCTCTTGAAAGGGACGGTTTCAGGATATTAGCCGCGTTCATCGTTCCCTCATTGTCGCCTGTGCCAACAAGGGTATGCACCTCGTCTATAAAGAGGATAACATTGCCCTGCTCTTTTACTTCCTCTACAAGTCCTTTACAACGGCTCTCGAACTGTCCTCTGAACTGGGTGCCTGCAACAAGTGCGGTAAGGTCGAGGAGGTAAAGCTCCTTATCCTTGATATGGAAAGGCACATCTCCGCCAACTATCCTCTGTGCGATACCCTCGGCAATGGCTGTTTTACCAACGCCAGGTTCGCCTATAAGGCATGGATTGTTCTTCTGACGCCTTGACAGAATGTGGATAACTCTTGATATTTCCTTATCTCTGCCCACAACGTTATCAAGCTTGCCCTCTCTTGCTTTCTGAGTAAGATTTGTGCAATAGTTGTTGAGAAATTTAAGCTTTTTCTTTTTGTCCTTTGGCTTGTTCTCTCCGCCCTCATCGGTGGCTTTAGGCATACCTCCTGCGAGGTTGCTGAAAAGATTGGCTGCGTCACCGCCGAAAAGATTGCTCAGGAAGTTCGTTCCGCCTGGCTCAAAATCGTCCCCGTCGGAAGCCTCCATAAGCTGATTTGACATTGCTTCAAGGTCATCGTCTGAGATGCCCATTGCCTTCATATAATCGTCCACCTGCGAAATGCCAAGCTCCTTAGCACAAACAAGGCAAAGTCCCTCGTTCTTCTTGTGCTGAGGGTCCTTGGCGTTCATCTGTGAGATGAACACCACAGCAGGACGCTTTTTACATCTTGAACACATTAACATTTTTATTTGCTCCTTTCCTTACTGATACACCTTACGGTAATCATTTATACAGAATATCAAAGAAGTAACTGAACAGATAGGTATTTTCAAAAACTGCGCTGTTGAACTTGGGAAGCTTGTTCTCGGTGGCGTTTATCACAGTGCAGACCATAAAGGCTATCAACACCAGATACAGACCGCCTTTGCAAAGACCAAGCGCCATGCCTGCAAAACGGTTTGCCGCTGTCAGACCTGCCATTCGGGTAAAAACTCCCGACAGACGCAGGATAAGCCTTATGACTATCTCCATAAGCACATACACCGTCATGAACACGCAAAGCCTTATAAAAGTCAGGGCGATCGGTCGGAAAATGTTCTTTTCCAGATACTCAGCACCAGTTCTGCCACCCTCAGAGAGAGCCTTGACGGCTTCGTCTATCTGATCGGCAGTGAACTTCACCGCCTTAGACAGACTTTTTCCAAGCTTATTGCCCTCCAGCTTTTCGCTGAGCTTTTGGGGCATAACGCTGTGGATATACTCTGAAAGCTCCTCGCCCTTTTGCTGAGCGGTATCAAGGTCTGTTCCCTTTGAAACAAGCAGCTTTTCGGTATTCTCCGCAAGAGTGCCAGCCCCGGACAGGACGTTTTTTATCTCCTCGTCTGAAAGGTCGATATCAACGCCCTCGTTTTTCAGTTCATTGCTAACAAGCTTTGAAAGATCCGTCTGTTCAGCGGCGTTTTCAAGACTCGTTATAAGCTGTGTTTTGAAATATTTGTTATATACATTTTCAGCCGACATATTGGCTATAAGAAAAGCCACAAGAACGGCTGCCACTGTTCCGAGCATTGTGATGACATATCTCACAAAGCCCTTACAGTATCCTGTCAGAGCGGTCACGATAAGGATCATTATAACTGCTCCGTCAAAAAAATATGCCATATTTTCCTGCCTTTCGTCAGGTCTCGAAAGCTATTTTGTTTATCTCATGCAGACCTAGGAAATAAACGCTGTCGTTGAGGTAAACAAAGTCAAGATACTCAGAGGACACTGCCGCTGTTGCAAGTAGATTTCCCGCACTGTCATAGGCTTCTATATTATCCTCGCCGAGAAGGATCACCTTCTTGTTCTCTGCGGTCATTTTCTTAGGCTTGCCGCTTTGAGTATAAACAACGCTGTCAGGCTTATCCCCGTCAGAGTCCGAACGGAACACCGCAAGAGTTCCTGTTTTACGCTGTATGCCATCAAATGCTACTGCGGCGGTGGTATCTGTCAGGGCATAGTCTGAAAGCTCCTCAGGATATTCATACTGCATAAGTATTTTACCATTGCTGTCAAGCTTGTAGAAGCAGGTATCGCCCACTACCCAATAATCGCCGTTATCGTTTCGCTGAACGGCAACTGCGAGAGTTTCAAGCTGTTCGCTCTTCATCTTCTCCTCTGTGCTGTCAAAGGTCACATAATAGATGACCGAGCGTAACGCTCCGCCGCTGCTGGAAAATGTTGAGATACAGCAGCCGCTTCCGTCTTTATCAAAGCTTATATCAAGTATTCTTCGTGAGCTTGACCACTGATATATCTCTGCTCCCGAGGAGTCATAAACTGTCAGCACTGCGGCATATTTCTCAGTCTGGGTGACCACTGCAACTGTGCTGTCAGGGGCTATCTCCGCCAAAAGTATAGACTGGTCTATATCCTTTGAAAGCAGCTCGCCCTTTTTATTCAGCACTCTGAAAGAATTTCCGCCGTTATCGTAAACGAGCACACGCTTTCCGGATGTTCTTACAACAGGGTTTGCAAAGTTGTGAGAATTATCCGATATCTTATTGCCAGACTCGTCATAAAAAGCAATGTTCCTGTCGTCAACTCGAACTATACCGTCGGAAAGCTGTTTTATAACATTTACTGAGCTTTCATCAAAGGTCAGCGGGAAATTTCCACTTTGCTTTTTGCCGTCGTTTACTATAGTGGCATGAGGTCTGTCCAAAATGCCCTCAAGCTTCGGCACCCACACTCCTCTTGAAGCATAAACGCCCACACCAAAAGCGACCACAACTGCTATGGCGGCTATCTTTTTATAGAGCTTTTTGTTTTTCTCTTTCTTTCTTGCCGCTCTTATATCGGTGACGTTGGATATTTCCTCGTCAGACCTCTCTGCTTTCTCGGCTTTCTCAGCCTTTTTCTCTTTTCTGCTTTTATGCTCGGATTTTTCCTCTTTGCTTTCTGAAGCCTGCTCTTTATTTTCACCGCCTGATACTGTTATCTTGCTTTCATCAGCTTTTTCAGGCTTTTCCTCCTCGGCTTTATCCTCGGTGTTCGTCAGCTCTATTCTGCTTCGTGACTCCTCGGCTTCTTCCGCTTCTTTTCGGAGCTGTTCTTCCTGCTCACGTTCCGCCGCTTTCTGAGCCGCCTTTTTCTGACGCTTTATCTCTCTGAAAGTAACGTTCGGCATAGGCTCTTCTGCACCGTGAAACTCGTCACGCTGAACAAAATCCGTCTGCTTGGTTATTCTTATTGTTTTTTCTTCTTTGGTAGGCGGATTTTTCTTTCTCCGCCTGCTCTTTGATCTTTTATCATTCACCTTGTTCAGATCCTTTATCTTTATCATAATACACTTCGTTAAGATACAATCCCTGCGGCGGAACGGTCTTTCCGCCTCTTGTTCTGTCCTTTGACGCAAGTATATCGGGTATTTGAGTTTCTCCTATCTTGCCCTCATTTATAAAAATAAGCGTGCCTACCATTATCCTTACCATATTGTACAGAAAGCCGTCTCCCGAAACTGTAAATATCACAAGCTCGCCCTCACGTCTTACATGGAAAGAGAATATAGTCCTAACTGTATTCTCTTTTGTGCAATCGGTGGAACACATGGCTTTGAAATCGTGCGTTCCCACAAAATCCTGTGCTGCTTTATTGAGCTTTTTTTCGTCTATTGGAAACCAACTGCGGTAGGCTGTATCTTTATAAAATGGATTTTTTATCTCGCTGTTATGTATAATATACTCATACTCCTTGCCGCTGCACATATATCTTGCGTGGAAATCAAGGGGAGCTTTTTCGCACTCCAGCACTGAAATATCGTCCGGCAGCTTTGAATTAAGTCCGAAAACTATCCCACGGCAGGTTATTGTGGACTCTATAAGAAAGCTTGCACAAAATCTTCTTGCGTGTACTCCTGCGTCTGTTCGTGAACAGCCGTTCACTGTGACGGTCTGTCCCGTCAGCGAGAGGATAGCTTCTTCAAGCACCTGCTGGACGGCAAGGGCGTTGTTCTGCCTTTGCCACCCATGATATGCTGTGCCGTTATAGGCAAGTATTATCCTGAAATTTGTCATGAGTATATCCCGTTTCTTTAGTCGAGTGTTATGGAATCTATATTGTCGATCCTTATTATTTTTGTCAAGTCCTTTTTCTTCTCGTGTACGATGAGCTTTACCCATTCGTCATCGACATCAAGAATGGTGCATCTTGTACTGAAAAAACCGTCGCCGTCAATGGTACATTCTCTGCCGATAAGTTCTTTTATAATGCCTGACATTTTACTTCCCCCATTTACATTTCTCTCAAGTTTCTTGACTTTTCTTTCCAAAGTGTCAAGTCTGTCGTCCTGATCCATATCTTTAAAAACACTGCTCATAATACCCCTCCTAAACGACTATATTTATGACGATAACGCCTGCAAGGAACAGCACGCAGAATATAGAGCCGTAGAGATCGACTATGCTCATATGGAGCTGTTTCATTCTTGTTCTGCCCTCTCCGCCGTGATAACAGCGGCACTCCATAGCGAGAGCCAACTCCTCGGCGTGTCTGAACGATGCCACAAAAAGCGGTATCAGCACTGGGATAAGGGCTTTGGCTTTCTGAATGAGCGAGCCTGTTTCCATATCCGCTCCTCTTGCTTTCTGTGCTGACATTATCTTGTCTGTTTCCTCGATAAGGGTAGGGATAAATCTCAGGGCAATAGTCATCATCATTGCAAGCTCATGGACAGGCACTTTTATCTTTTTCAGCGGTGAAAGCAATCTTTCGATAGCGTCTGTCAGGTCGATAGGCGAGGTGGTATAGGTAAGAAGCGAAGTGCCGACAATAAGGCAGATTATCCTTATCATCATGAACACTGCCGTGTCAACGCCTTCATCGGTTATCTTGAGAAATTTCCACTCAAAATAAGCTTTGCCCGTTCTGATAAAAAGCAGATTGAGTATCGCCGTAAATATTATTATCGGCACGATAGGCTTCAAGCTTTTTAGCATGAGTTTGCCGGGTATTTTCGATATGATAAAAGTGAGGATAGTAAAAGCTATGCCCACAAGAAGTCCCCACACGCTGTTTGCGGCGAAAAGCATTACTATGAAAACCGCCGTCATTATTATCTTTATTCGTGCGTCCATTCGGTGAATGACAGAATTTCCGGGAAAATACTGTCCTATAGTAATATCCTTTATCAAGGTATATTCCTCCAATTTTCTATCTCAACTTACACAGTCCTGCTCTCTGCTCATATGGGTCAAAGGCAGTCCGCTGCTTACTTATTCTTTTTCTGCTCCAGCATTTCAAGGATGACCTTTTTCGCATAGCCAACTGTATACACATCGTCCTTAATATCTATGCCCATGGCTTTGAGCCTGTTTATAACTCTTGTTATCTGCGGCACTGCAAGTCCCATTGACACAAGCTCCTCAGAGCGGTGGAACACCTTCACGGTATCGTCATAACAGAAAAGCTTCGATTCGTTCATGACGAGTATCTTTGAAACGTTCTTTGCGATATCCTCCATAGAATGGGATACCAGCAAAACAGTGTTTTTCATCTGCTCATGATACTCTCTTATAAGACCAAGTATCTGCTCTCTGCCCTTTGGGTCAAGACCCGAAGCAGGTTCGTCAAGGATAAGCACCTTTGGGTTCATTGCCATAACGCCTGCTATAGCCACACGCCTTTTCTGTCCGCCCGAAAGCTCGAAAGGCGATTTGTCAAGTATCTCAGGGCTTAGCCCCACCATTCTTGCGGCTTCTTTCACATACTTGTCTATCTGATCTTCCTTGATACCCATATTCTTAGGTCCAAATGCGATATCCTTATAACAGGTCTCCTCAAAGAGCTGATACTCAGGATACTGAAACACAAGACCCACCTTAAATCTTATAGGGCGAAGCCTTGATTTATCGTCCCACAGCCTTTCTCCGTCTATATAGACGCTTCCGCTCGTGGGCTTCAAAAGACCGTTGAAATGCTGGATAAGGGTAGATTTGCCTGAGCCTGTATGTCCTATTATACCCACCATTTCGCCGTCATTTATCTCTATATTAACATTGTCTACGGCTGTTTTGCGAAAGGGTGTGCCCTCGCCGTAAACATAAGTCAAGTTTTCCGTTTTAATTACTGCCATTGTTACTCCCTATCACTTAAGCATTTCATAAAGCTTCTGAACGCACTCGTCCTCGTGGATTATCTCGGTGGAGATGTCATAACCTGCCTTTTTAAGCTCCCAGCAAAGCTCTGTCACCTGCGGCACGTCAAGTCCCAGATTTTTCATGGTTTCCACATTTGAGAATATCTTCTTCGGAACGTTATCCATTATGACCTCGCCGCCGTCTATTACAACAACACGCTGTGCCTGTGCGGCTTCCTCCATATAATGGGTGATAAGCACGATAGTAACGCCCTGCTCGTTGAGCATTTTGACAGTTTTCATTACCTCGTCCCTGCCGTGAGGATCGAGCATGGCGGTAGGCTCGTCAAGAAGTATACAATCAGGCTTCATTGCGATTATGCCAGCGATAGCCACACGCTGTTTCTGTCCGCCCGAAAGCTTATGGGGTGCATGAAGTCTGTATTCATACATACCGACGGTTTTAAGAGCCTCGTCAACACGCCTGCGTATCTCATTCGGCTCAACGCCCATATTTTCAAGGGCGAAAGCCACGTCCTCCTCCACGATAGTTGCAACTATCTGGTTATCAGGGTTTTGGAATACCATGCCCACCTTTTCTCTTATGGGCAGGAGGTTATTTTCGTCCAAAGTGTCCATGCCGTTCACATAGACAGCCCCCGACTCAGGGAGATTTATAGCGTTTATGCACTTTGCAAGTGTAGATTTGCCTGAGCCGTTATGACCAAGCACTGCCACAAACTCGCCTTTTTCTATGTTCAGATTTATGCCCTTGAGCACCTCTGTTTTCACAGGCGGCTCTTCAAGGTCGTTCACATAGGAAAAGTGCAAATCCTTTATTTCAATAAAACTGCTCATTTTACTTTCCTTACTAAATTCTGTTTATTCCTTACTATCAGGCTGTTCTTTCTGTTCAGCCTTTCTTTCCTTATGCTTTTCGTAAACATTTTCGGCTTTGTCTATTCCTTTATCAAGGAGCTTTTCAGCCTTGTTTTTTACCTTTTTGCCCGTTTCGCTCTCGGCGAACTCGTGGGCTTTTTCCTTTCCCTTTTCAAACAGCTCTCCTGCTTTGCTCTTTATCTTCTGCCCCTTTTCACTTTCGGCGGCTTCATGGGCTTTTTCCTTACCCTTTTCAAGCATATTTCCTGCCTTGTGTTTAAGTTCATCAAAATCAAAAGACATAATGTTTCCTCCTGTCTGAAATTTTGGTCTATACCTTATTATAGTATATGGGTATGCGAACGCTGTTCGCCCCTACATATTGCCCATAAGCTTTTCAATATCTTTTACTGTTGGCGGATAAAGTGCGATAGGGAACTTTTCCACCGCCGCACCTGCCACAGCACAAGCTGTTTTCACCAATGTATCGTCATCAAGACCTTTATAAAGCCCATATACAGCGCCTGCCTTAAAGCTGTCCCCTGCGCCAAGTGTTGACACTACGTCAACTTTAAATGCAGGGCACATCTTTGGCACAGCACCCTTTCTGCCATACATCGCACCCTTTTCACCAAGGGTAAATATCACAAGCCCGTCTGTATTATCTGTATAAAGCCTGAAAAGCTCATCATAGCTTTTATCTGGATAATATTCATCAAGGTGCTGATGAGATATGCAATTTACTGCACAATGCTCATGGATATAACTGTCATAGGCACAATCTATGGTGACGTATTTCTTGCCATATTTTACGCAATACTCAGCTATCTTATCACCAAAATAAGGGTCAGCCGCAACACAGGCTGAATTTTTCACTGACTCCTCCGAAGGCTGTTCATAAAAAGGCTCCGAACGTGAATAAAGCTTATCCCACTCGCCAAAACAGGTGCGTGTATTTTTATCTATGATAACATAGTCGGTCACGCCCTCGAAACCCTCTGTAACAAGCTCCGAAAGGTCAGCGGTCTTGTCTGCAAAATAATCCTTTATAAGCTTTTCATTGCCGCTTCCAAGGTGAGTGCCGCCAAGCTTTACAGGCACATTCAGACTACAAAGAACAGCCGCCGCTGTTCCGGTCTCACCACCGACAAGGTGATATTTTTCCTTTATCTCTGCCGTGCCGTCTGCCTTTGGAAAATCACCGTCAAGAAGGAACGAACAGGTGGAGATCATTTGACCGTACATATAAACATAATTCTCAGCATATTTCATGTGAACACTATTCCTTACTATAGCAAAGCTATTTCTGCCAAATTGCCGTTGAACCGCATGGAAGCACACCGCCTGTTGCCTCAACAGGCAATCCTATCTCATCAGCCGTGACGTTTCCTCCGAACTTTGTGCCGAGGACATCTCTCAGGATATATGCCATAACTGAGGGTGAAAGTCCTGTGGTATAGCTGTTGAGCAGGAAGAAAAGCGGCTCGTCGCTCAAAACGCCTGAGCAGGTCTTTACAAGGTCATAGATACAATCTTCAAGCTTCCATATCTCTCCGCCGGGTCCTCTGCCGTAGGACGGAGGATCCATAACGATAGCGTCATATGTCTTTCCACGGCGTATCTCACGCTGAACGAACTTTTCGCAATCGTCCACAAGCCAGCGAATAGGCTTATCGGAAAGCCCTGACACAGCGGCGTTCTCTCTTGCCCACTGCACCATGCCCTTTGATGCGTCAACGTGTGAAACGCTTGCACCTGCTTCGGCACAGGCAAGGGTAGCTCCGCCTGTGTATGCAAAGAGGTTTAACACCTTTATCTCTCTGCCTGCGTTTCTTATTTTGTCAGCCATGAAGTCCCAGTTCACAGCCTGTTCAGGAAAAAGACCTGTGTGCTTGAAGCCCGTTGGTCTGATTATAAACTTCAAATTCTTATAGCCTATGTTCCAGCTTTCAGGCAGGCGCTTTCTGTATTCCCATTCGCCGCCTCCCTTTGAGGAGCGGTGATAAATGCCGTCTGCCTTTGTCCAAAGGTCAGAACGCTTCGGTGACTTCCAGATTATCTGAGGGTCAGGTCTTACAAGCACCTTTCCACCCCAGCTTTCAAGCTTATCTCCGCTTGAAGTATCTATTATCTTATAGTCTTTCCAGTTTTCTGCAATTCTCATATTTTTTATCCTTATATAAAATTTACTTTTTCCACGGCCTTTTATTTTCCGTCCAGCCCTTTGCCTGCCAATATGCACTGTCAGCAGGATTCCAGCCCTTTTTGTTTGCAAAGTGGAAAATAGTGAAATACATTCTGCCCTTAGCACTGACCTTTGGCTCAAAGCTGTCGCTTTTAAGCTTTGCAGCAATGCGATCAGTCTTTTTCTCTATCTTCGCAAGCATTTTGTCGGAAACCTTGCTCCAGCTCGTTGCGTGTATGCCGAAGCCTATCTTATATATCTTAGGCACTCCCCAGAATGACAAGCTATCCGCCATATCTTTGTTAGTGCTTTTCATACCTGCACCTGCGGCTGTAGATATAACCACAGCACGCTTTGAGAACATTTTCTCCTCTGGACGGTGGACTATCCAGCGCCAACCGTAATGGTCGAGCCATGCTTTCATCGAGCCTGTGCAGTGGTAGACATACACAGGGGAAGTAAGTATCAGCACGTCTGCTTCGTCCACCGCTTTGGTGATAGGGTCGAGCTTTTCAAAGTGAGGACACTTTTCTTCGCCTTTCATAAAG
This sequence comes from Ruminococcus sp. AF37-20, assembly GCF_003460465.1. Classification (NCBI taxonomy): domain Bacteria; kingdom Bacillati; phylum Bacillota; class Clostridia; order Eubacteriales; family Oscillospiraceae; genus Ruminococcus; species Ruminococcus sp. AF37-20. The sequence continues at coordinate 164,905 of NZ_QTVE01000002.1, forward strand.
CAATTGGTACAGCCGCAGCAGAACTCGCCGAAATCTCTCGGCAGGAAGAACTCTGTCACCTCGCCGCCAAGTTTATCGGCTAACATTCTGCCTATATGATATGTAGAGCCTTTATGGTTTTGACCATTTATCAAAGCTATTTTCAAAATATCACCTTACATTTTTTCGATAAGCTCCGCTATCTTGTGTGCATATTCTGTGATTATGCCTGTTCTCTTGCCCTCTATCATAACACGAACAAGTGGCTCTGTGCCTGACTCACGGACAAGTATCCTGCCCTCGTCCCCAAGCTTTTCGGAATACATCTTGATAGCGTCTGTTATCTCAGGGACTTTATCCCACATACCCTTTTTGTCTGCTGTTATCTTAACGTTCACAAGTACCTGCGGATAGCACTCCATGCAGGAAGCAAGCTCGCTTGCCTTTTCGCCTGTGCATTTGAGGACTGTCAGAAGCTTTGTTCCTGTCAGCTCACCGTCGCCTGTGTTTGCATAGTCAAGAAGAATGATATGACCTGACTGCTCGCCGCCGATATTATATCCGCCTTTGAGCATTTCTTCAAGGACGTATCTGTCGCCCACCTTTGTGGTAGCTGCAACGATACCGTTTGCTTTTGCATACTTAAAGAAACCGAGGTTCGTCATAACGGTAACAACGCAGGTATTATTTTTGAGGATACCCATGTTCTTCATATATTTTGAGAAGATAGCAAGTATCTTGTCACCGTCGATAAGCTCGCCCTTTTCGTCAACTGCAAGACATCTGTCAGCGTCGCCGTCAAAGGCAAGACCTATATCGCAATGGTTATCAACAACTGCCTTTTGCAGACCCTCGATATGTGTTGAGCCGCAATCCTTATTTATATTCGTTCCGTCAGGCTTATCGTTGAGCATTATGCACTTTGCACCAAGTCCCTCAAAAATTCTCTGTGCGCACACGGAAGCTGAGCCGTTTGCACAATCAAGCGCCACACGGATACCATTGAAATCTGTCTGAACTGTTTTCATAACGTAGCGGATATAATCCCAAGCTGCGTCCTTTTCGTAATAAACGTGACCTATATCGCAGCCGTCTTTCAGCTCTATCTTCTCAGGTGTGTCAAGGATAAGTGCTTCTATCTCGTTTTCTATCTCGTCAGAAAGCTTGAAGCCTGTGCCTGAGAAAAGCTTTATGCCGTTAAACTCAACAGAATTGTGTGAAGCGGATATCATAACGCCTGCGTCTGCGTTGTATTTCTTTACAAGCATTGCAACGGCAGGGGTAGGAACAACACCGAGTATATGAGCGTCTGCACCAACTGAGCAAATACCAGCCACCAGTGCTGACTCCAGAATGTCGCCTGAGATACGGGTATCCTTGCCTATGATTATCTTAGCCTTGTGGTTTGTTTCCTTCGTGAGCACCATTGCGGCAGCTCTGCCTATCTGCATAGCAAGCTCACAGGTAAGCTCTGTAATAGCTACTCCTCTTGCGCCGTCAGTTCCAAATAATCTTCCCATAATAATTAGCTCCTTTTCGAGGTCATACCTCTATATTATTTTTTATTTATGTAAACTCTATATTAACACACATATTAAATTTATCCGATACAATTTTTATCAAAGACAGAAAAGTGCGGTAAAGGCGACCAAAAATCGCCAATACAGAACAAGAAATTCATCGCCGCAGGCGATACCATAATTCCTCACTCCTCATTCCTCATTCCTCATTCCTCATTAAGCTCACAGGTGCGTTTGTCCGTCCTTGAGAAATCCCAGATGATCGTAAGCAAGCTGTGTCGCCACACGTCCCCTAGGGGTCTTTGAGAGGAAACCTAACTGCATAAGATACGGCTCGCAAACGTCCTCAATGGTGACTGACTCCTCGCCGATAGCCGCCGCAAGGGTTTCAAGTCCCACTGGGCCGCCGTCATAGCCTTTTATTATCATTGTCAGCAGACGTTTGTCGAGAGAGTCAAGTCCCAGCTTGTCAACGTCCATTCTGTTGAGGGCTATCTTTGCAATGTCTGCGGTTATCCTGCCGTCGCCCATAACTTCGGCAAAATCCCTTACTCTTCTGAGAAAGCGGTTTGCTATTCTTGGAGTTCCTCTTGAACGCTTCGCTATCTCCTCTGCACCGTCATCATCACAAGCCACGCCAAGCAAAACTGCGGAACGCTTTACGATATCGGAAAGCTGTTCTGTATTGTAAAGCTCCAAACGCTGGATAACGCCAAAACGATCTCTCAGCGGTGCAGAAAGCGAGCCTGCTCTTGTGGTCGCACCTATAAGAGTGAACTTGTTAAGCTCGATCCTTATAGACCTTGCCGCAGGACCTTTGCCCATGATTATATCCAGGGCATAATCTTCAAGAGCGGGATAAAGAACTTCCTCCACCTGTCTTGAAAGGCGGTGAATCTCGTCTATAAAAAGCACATCGCCTTTTTCTAGGTTTGTGAGAAGTGCTGCAAGGTCGCCCGGCTTTTCAATGGCAGGTCCTGAGGTTATCCTGATATTCACTCCCATTTCGTGAGCGATTATGGCAGAAAGAGTGGTCTTGCCTAGTCCCGGTGGGCCGTAAAGCAGAACATGGTCAAGGCTGTCGCCCCTGTTTTTTGCCGCTTGTATATATATTTTCAGGTTCTCCTTGACCTTTTCCTGACCGATATACTCGTCAAGTGTTTTAGGTCTAAGGCTCACCTCGAAATCGTCAGTTGTTTCCGCCTGAGTTTCTTTCGGGGTGACTATCCTGTCTATATCAAAATCTCCTTTTTCGATCATTTATGGAGTTCTCCTCTCAAAATTTCGCAAGTCCGATAAGGGCTTTCTTTATAAGCTCTTCAACGCTCAAATTCGGGTCAAGCTTTGATATCACTGACATTGCTTCGCCCTCGGTATATCCAAGCACCACAAGGGCTGTGACAGCTTCTTCGACAGCTCCGCTTGGAACAGCCGCAAAGCCCTGAGCCGCATTTCCTCTGACGGATATGGTATTCTCTTTTGCCACCTTATCTTTAAGCTCGAGGACTATCCTTTGTGCTATCTTTGTACCGATACCCTTTATCTTTGTGAAAGCCTTTGAATCCCCCGTTGCAACCGCAAGCGCAAACTGTGACGGAGTGCAGGCTGAAAGTATGGCAAGACCTGCCTTCGGACCTACTCCGCTGACAGATATGAGCATACGGAAGCTTTTAAGCTCCTCCTTAGTTGCAAAGCCGAAAAGCTCCACCGCGTCCTCCCTTACGGAGAGGTGAGTGTAAAGCTTGACCTCGCTTTTTCCTGCAATCTGCTGCAAGGTGGAAAAAGTAGTTTTGCAGGCATAGCCCACGCCTGCACATTCTATTACGGCAAGGTCGCTCTCGGTATGAACGAGCTTTCCGCTAAGTGAATATATCATATTATTTCTCCTCAAAATTTTTCATAACACGCCTTGTGTTCACCGAAAGCCCGTGAGTTATAGCGATAGCCACTGCGTCCGCTGTATCGTCAGGCTTTGGGATAGCTTTAAGATGAAGCATGGTCTTTGTCATTTCCTGCACCTGCTTTTTCTCGGCACGTCCATAGCCGACTATGGAGCATTTCACCTGCAAAGGCGTATATTCATAGATTGGAATATTTCTTATTATGGCAGGAAGCAGGGTCACTCCCCTTGCCTGTGCAACGTCAATGGCGGTCTTTTCATTGGTATTGAAAAAAAGCTTTTCTATTCCCATTTCGTCAGGCATATAGGTAGTTATTATCTCGGTCATATCATCATAGATGACTTTCAGCCGTCTGTTGAAATCCATATCCGAAGAAGTGGTTATTGCACCGTAGTCAACAACAGTGAATTTTCCGCTGTTGTATTCAAGCACTCCGAATCCCACAATGGCGTAGCCCGGGTCGATACCAAGTATTCTCAAATCCACTCCTCCGTTCAATTTCAACGCTATCCTATAATGACCCTATTATAACAACTAATTATACCATATTTTTCGGTCAAATGCAAGCAAAACGCTGAGTTTTCACCTATTTCTCACAAGGCAAAAATGTAGAAATGCCACTTTGTGAAAAGTCTGTTTTTGGCTAAACTGACTATAGAACAAAACAGCGGTCATCAGGTATGCCCCTGACGCCGCTGTTATCTTTTTATGCTGTATTTTCTAAGCGGCGACTTCCACAATCTTTGGAGGATAAGACCATTGAGTGTGCCTGTGAGAATGCCGCTTATTATGAGATAAGGCAAAAGGCTGAACACCGCCCATGTGCCTGATATCACTGCCGCCGCACAGAGCTGTCCTATGTTATGAAAAAAGCCGCCGAAAACCGAAGTCACCCAAAGCTGGTTTTCACCAACTCTCGAAACCGCAATGCACATGGCGATATACGCTAAAATTCCGCCTGTGAGTGAGAACGCAAAGCTCACCACAGTTCCGTAAAGCCCTGCCGCAAGGACTATCCTCAAAAGCAGCACCAAGCCTGCTTCTTTTCTACCGACAAAAAGCATTGCTGCCATTGTGACGATATTTGCAAGCCCAAGCTTCATGCCGCCTATGGGCATAACAGGGAATTGTGCCTCCACCATGAAAATGATAAGTGACAAGGCGGTAAAAATTCCTATAAGGGTGATTTTTTGTACTGATATCTTCATGCTTCCACCCCTATATCACAGCGTCAGCAGAGGTCTCACCGACTATTTTTATCACAAGCTTGTGCGGTGCACAAATGACGGTCTGTCCTGCGTGGGATATCTTTCCTGCATGAACACAGGTCTGATTCGAGCAATCTGCGACTGACACCCAAATGCTTCCCTCGCCAACGGTTATGGTATTAGTGCCATTTTCTGTTTTTATCTCAAAGGAATACTCCTTATCGGGGGAAAGGTCAGAAACAGTCTTTATGAGCTTGCCGTTTTCATATATCTCGGCAGAATTTTCTCCGTTCTTTCCACCTGTGAGGAAAATAAACATCAGGCACGCAGCGATAACAGCCGCAAAAACTGCCGCCCATATGAGATTCTTTCTTCTTACCACTGCCGCACTCCCCTTTTTACAGTATATCTGTTGTTATGAGTATACCACAGCCGTTCTTTTTCGTCAAGACAAACGGCAAGTGTCTGATTTTTTGTACTTAAATATTACAGCAAGGTTACAATAAGGTACAAGATTTCGTACAGTTGTAACATTGCTGTAATTTTCATCGAAAAAGCCGAAAAAATTGTCGAAAATTTATCAAAATATCCTTATTCACTATTGATTTTTTGAATGGGGTGTGTTAAAATATAAGAGTTGGATATTCTATTGTTAAGAGTATGTGAACATTTGTTCTTTTTATAGACCGCCATAGCCTGCATTATATGGGCAGATTTAACGATTGCTTGGATGTATGTTAAATGATTTTAACCAAATCGTTGAAATTCTTGCTTTTTGCTTTTATTTTGCCTGTGGCTGTGGTATAATAATCTGAGCGTCGGCAGAGAGAAGCCGACAATCTCGTTAAGGAGTGTGTAAACTTGGAGAAGTTTGTTATACATGGAGGTAAGCCGCTGCATGGTACTGTGCAGATAAGCGGTGCAAAAAACGCTGCTGTTGCATTGGTTGCGGCAACTATCCTGTGCGACGAGCCGTGCGTTCTTGAGAACGTGCCTGAGATAAGCGATATAACTAAGTGCATGAAGATCCTGCGTGAAATGGGCGCAGAGGTCAGACTTTTAGATAAGAATACTATATATTTTGACACAAAGGGCATTGAAAAGCCTGAAGTGCCATATGAGCTTGCAAGAACCATGAGAGCGTCATGCTATTTTCTTGGCACGCTGCTTGGAAGATTTCACGAGGCTTTTGTTCCGATGCCGGGCGGCTGTGACCTTGGCGACAGACCTATAGATCAGCATTTGAAAGCATTCAAGGCGCTTGGTGCGTCTGACGAGATAGTGAACGGAGCTAATCATGTCACAGCAGACGAGCTTGTGGGCAATCAGATATACTTTGACTTTGTTACAGTTGGCGCAACTATGAATGCAATATTTGCCTCTGTAAAGGCAAAGGGGCTTACTATAATCGAAAATGCGGCGAAAGAGCCTCATATCGTTGACCTTGCGAACTTCCTTAACTCAATGGGTGCTGATATTAGAGGCGCAGGTACAGACGTTATCAAGATAAGAGGCGTTGATTACCTCAAAGGCGTTACCTATGCGACTATCCCTGACCAGATAGAGGCAGGCACTTATATGGTAGCGGCGGCTGCCACAAAGGGCGACGTTGTTATCGCAAATGTTATCCCTAAACACCTTGAGTCTATCACGGCAAAGCTCCGCAAGGTAGGCGTAAACGTTGAGGAAAGCGACGAGAGCGTTCATGTTTGGGTGGACGGTCCGCTCGTGAAAACTTCTATAAAAACTATGCCGCACCCTGGCTTCCCTACTGATATGCAGCCGCAGTTCTCAACACTGCTGACGCTTGCAGAGGGTACGAGCATCGTTACAGACGATATTTTTGACAACAGATTCAGATATGTGGCTGAGCTTAGAAGAATGGGCGCTGACATTTCTGTTGACGGCAAGGTGGCTGTTATTCAGGGCGTTGGCAAGCTCAAAGGCGCTCCTGTTGTGGCAACTGACCTGAGAGCAGGCGCTGCCATGGTGATAGCAGGACTTGCCGCAGAGGGCACTACTGAGATAGACAATATTTTCTACATCGAAAGAGGATATGAAAAGATAGATGAGAAGCTCAGAGGGCTTGGAGCTGACATTCAGCGTGTTTACAAGCCTGACGCTAACGAAATGGAGCTTAGCGGCTGATAAATATTGATAACACTGCGGCGGCATATTATTTGCCGCCGTTTTTTACAGCATTTGAGAGGACATGATATGGAGCTTTTTATTTCCGACCTTGACGGAACGCTGCTTAACGGCAATGCAGAGGTGACGGAGTTCACAAGAGACACTTTGAACAGGCTCATGGCAAAGGGGCTTAACTTCACTGCCGCCACTGCAAGGACGCTTGCTTCCGCAGGAAAAATACTTTCGGGGCTTGACCTGAAGCTTCCCGTTATACTTATGAACGGCGTGCTTATTTATGATATGGCGGAGAAAAAATACGTCAAGATAAACAGCCTTTCCAGGGAGCTTTGCGGTCTTATCATAGGTCTTTCAAAAGGGCTTGGTTTAGAGCCTTTTATGTACTCGGTTTCAGATAACCAGCTTTCCACAAGATATGAGAGGCTTATTTCACCTGCAATGGAGAGCTTTTACAACGAACGCAGAGAGAAATATTACAAGTCTTTCACGCAGGTCAGTGACCTTTCTCAGTACATCGACAATGTGATATACTTCACATTTATTGCAGAAAAAGAAAAACTTGTACCGCTGTATGACGCTCTTAAAGAAAATGAAAAGCTGAACATCACATACTATTATGATGTTTATGACCCCAAGCTTTGGTATCTTGAAGTGTTCTCTTCGGTGGCATCTAAGGAGCAGGGCGTGAGGTATCTTCGTGAGAATTACGGCTTTGACTTTGTAACGGCTTTTGGCGACAACACCAACGATCTGCCTATGTTCAAGGCTGCTGATAAAAGCGTGGCGGTAAAAAACGCCTGCAAAGAGGTGCTTGAAGGCTGTGACGAGGTGACAGGCTCAAATGAAGAAAACGGCGTTGCAGAGTATCTTCTGAAAACTTTTGAAAGGAATTAGTTATGGCAAGGATATATCCACTTTTTTCATCAAGCAAGGGCAACAGCTCTTTTATCGGCAACAGTGACGGCGGGATACTTGTTGACGCAGGAGTATCCTGCAAACGTCTTTGTGAGGCTTTGAAAGCTAACGAGATCGACCCTGCTGTGATACAGGGAATTTTTATCACACACACACATTCCGACCATGTTTCTGGGCTTAAAGTTCTCACTAAGAAATATCATATCCCTGTATTTGCCCAAAAGACCAATCTTGAGATACTTGTATCTGGCGGTAAAATAGACCCTGCCTGTGATGTCAACGAGGTGGACGGCAATGAAGTGTGCATAGGAGATTATGCCGTAAAAGGTTTTGCCACATTTCATGACACCCCTGCAAGCTGTGGATATCAGATAAAGACCCCCGACGGCAAGCAGGTGTGCGTATGCACCGACCTTGGCACTGTTACAAATGAGGTGGATATGCACCTGAGCGGTTCTGACCTTGTTTTGCTGGAGTCAAATTATGATGAGTCAATGTTGAAAAATGGACCTTATCCATACGAGCTGAAAAGGCGCATCGCTTCAGACCACGGCCACCTTTCAAACTCTGCCTGCGGAGAACAGCTAAAAAAGCTTATGACAGCAGGTACATATAAATTTATTTTAGGGCATTTAAGTCAGGAAAACAACACACCTTTGCAGGCTGAAAACTCGGCTGTGGGAGCACTTGGGGATTACGAGCGCAACAGCGACTATATTTTACATATAGCAAAGCCTGAGGGCAGCGGAATGGCGGTGGCATTTTGATAAGGATAAATCTTATTACAGTTGGAAAGCTGAAAGAAAAATACTGGCGTGACGCTGCGGCGGAATACTCAAAGCGGCTGGGGGCGTTCTGCAAGCTTGAAATAGTTGAGCTGAACGAGTCGAGGTTATCTGACAACCCCTCCGAAAAGGAGATAGCGGCGGCGCTTGAAAACGAGGCGAAAGCCATGAAAAGCTACACTGACATCAAAGGGGCTTTCAACATTGCCATGTGCATTGAGGGCAAGCAGCTTTCAAGTGAAAAGCTGTCCAAAAAGCTCAGCGAATGCGGTCTGAACGGATTCAGCACAGTGAATTTCATAATAGGCTCGTCATTCGGCATTGCCCCTGAGATAAAGGCGAAAGCTGACCTACGCTTATCAATGTCAGAAATGACATTTCCGCACCAGCTTGCAAGGATAATGCTTTTGGAGCAGATTTACAGGGCGTTTCAGATAAGTGCTAATACTAGGTATCATAAGTGAATTTCGGATATGACAAAGCCGCCGCAACCAAACTCGGTTGCGGCGGTAATTTTATCTGCTATGAATTTTTGTTCTTGCTGTAATACTCTGTCTGCTTATCGTAGACAACTTTCGGAGTGTAACGCTTTATCGCCTTATTGTTCACCTTGATGTCAAGCTTTTCTACCCAGCTTGTTAATTTCTTCTGAAATTCATCGCTCTTCATTTCTTTTAGAATATCTTCATGTTTGTCCTTGGCATATTCTGTATCTCTGCCCTTTATATCGCCCTTGATAAGAATGTAATATGCGTTATCGTCCTCATAAGCTGTTGCAACGTCTGTGCTCATACCGCTTACTTCTTTGAGTATTTTGCCGTTTACAGTGTCTTTCTGTGAATCGTCCATTGCACCGTAGTTCATCATTTTCTCATTTGCATATGGGTCAGGCTCTGATGATGAGCTGTCCGTTGACGAGTCGCTGTCTAAAGCGGAGCTTGAATCTGCTGTGCTGTCAGAAACTGAAGATGTGTCATCGCTTGCTGTGGAGCTTGTGTCGATGTCTGATACGGAAGATGTGTCGTCTGACGCTGTTGAACTGTCTGAGGCTGATGAATCGCTGTCAGCGGCGGAACTGGAATCTTTGGCTTTCTTTGAAGCAACGTAGTCGTTGTACTCGTCTATAATGCTATCGAAATCGTCAAACGAAACGCCCTGAGCCTTTTCAAGGAACTCATCTCTTTTTGCCTTGGCTTCCTCATTTGCAGCGGCTGCCGAATCTGTAGAGGAGTCAGTGGCTGATGATGAAGAATCAGTTGATGCTTTAGTTTTTGCAAAGGAAATGGACTTATATCTCAGGTAGTTATCATCAAGATACTTCACCATTTCATCGTCTGAAACGGCTTCCTCGCCGCCCTCTGCATAGTAGTGATCAAAAAGCTCTTCCCTCATTTTCGAGCCTTTGAGTGCAAGCTTTACAGATTCCTTTGAGATACCCTCTGACTCGTAAAACTCGCCCTGAGAATCCCATGTGCTGCTTATGCTGTTATTAATGGACTTTATATCCTCATCTGAAAGAGTAAGTCCAAGCTCGTTGAACTTGTCAACTACAGCCGCATACTCCTTAGTTGCAGTGAGAGCATAGTCTGAAAGATACTCGTCAAATGCCTTTCCGTCTATCTTCTGATCGAAATAGTCTTTTTTGATGCCTTTCTGATAATACATCATCGTCATTTGATATGACATTTCTGTAAGCTCATTATAAATGTAGATACCTGCGTTTATCTTGCTGTCACCTACTGTCATCACATAGCTTGTGTCCGAGCAAGAGGTAAGGCTCGCAGTACAAAGCAATGCGGCAGTAAGAGCAGCCGTTATTTTTTTAGCTTTAGCCATTTTATTATCCATTCCCTTTCCGAAAAAATCGTCTTACTAACAGGCAGAAAACCGCCTTAACTTTTACATTATACTACATTTGAGCCTATAAGTCAAGTGGATATGTGTCTCTCACACGCAAAAACGGACGATCACTGACCGTCCGTTGTAATGCACTGATATTTTATCTATTGCTATTTCCTGTTTTTATGTCTTTCCAATTTACTTGCGTACATTATCTTATCCGCCTGTGTAAACATATCTTCAAGCTCGTGGATATCTGTTATATGTTTACAAATACCGCCTATACTGACGCTGACCTCAAACTCGTTACCTGCAAACCTGTTATATACCCTAAGCCGGTCGTTGACCCTTGCAGAAAATCGTTCAGGATAGTTGTTGTTATAGTCATTACAGCCTATCACCACAAACTCATCGCCGCCTACCCTTGCACATATCTCATGATTTTTTGTCGATGCCAAAACTGCGTCTGCGATCGCTTTTATTGCAATATCACCGCAGTTATGGCCAAAATTATCATTTATCTTTTTAAGGCAGTCCAGATCGCAGACAGCAATAAAAGCCTTATTTTTCGGATCTGACATTCTGTCAATAACAAACTGGATATTTTTCTCAATGCCTATTCTCGAATAAACACCTGTCATAGCGTCACGGACTGCAAGATTAGCTATGGAATTTTGTATCCGCATTGATTCCAGAGCATTGCTTACATGATTTGTCCAATTACGATAAGTGATATCTATCGTTTTTATTTCGTCACCGTAAGACAACACAGCATAGCCATAGCACCGATCTATAAAATGTACTGGGGTGATAAAGAATGCACAATGGCTTTCACGCTCTTCATCCAGATCAGGAAATATCTCTTTGAGTTCAAAAGGATCATGGAGAGTTCTGCTTTTGCCGTCAACGTTTCTTATATAAAGCACCATATTTTCTGTATATTTTTTTTGAACAGCGGAGAGCTCACCTACTATCTCATGCTCTCCAAGGCAATCCTCATTAAGGCAGAGATAATATCTCTTCTGATCAATGATAAGATAGAGAAAATATTGTATCCTGGCCATCAGATCATCGGGATCTTTAGAGCAAGCCATTATATCGGTCATACTGCTGTCCAAAAAGTCATGATAATTCATCTTGTTCTGAGGAGATAGCAAATCATGTTTTGTATAGCTGTAATCCTCATGACAGCCACAGGAAGCACCTATCTCCACCTTGCCGCCGTCCTCCAAAAGGCCCTGCGGTTCAATGCCTTTGATCCTTGCTTCAATGGTCATTACTGCGTTCACACCGGTTTCAAAGATCGGCGGTGAGCACGAGGTTATAGCTGGCACGCAATGGATAGCCTCGTCTATTGCGTCATAACCTGCAACTATCATATCCTCAGGCACGCTCAAACCGTTTTTCTGATATTCATGTACAACGCCTATAGCCATATAATCTCCACAGCAAACGATAGCGTCAGGCTTTTTACGTCTGCCATAGATGATATTATTTGCCACCTCTGCCGCTTTATCATACCAGAAGCCTCCGTCAAAGCAGACAAAGTCCGGATCATACTCTATGCCATGCTTTTCAAGGGCACGCTTATATCCCGCAAGCCGTTCACGAGTGGTGGCAGTCTCCAGCGGACCGCTCAAAAAAAGTATCTTCCTGCATCCATGGACCTCGATAAGATGTTCTGTGAGTTGCATAAAAGGTATTTCGTCACGGGTATAAATACTTTCATAGTCCTTATAGCTTCCATCTATAAAAACCACAGGAACATGACATTTCTCATCTATATCCCTGCATATTTTGTCAAAAAGCCCAGGCATTTTTAATGTATCTGCCAAAACGATAACGCCATCGAGCTTATCATAATTTATAGCGTCATATATCTGCATTTCTCCAACAGACACTGCTTTTAAGAATGACTCTTTGACAAAGCTTGTGAAGATAAGCACATCATAGTCAAGCTGAAAAGCCTTTGTCATTATGCCTTTCAGCAATCTTTCCTGATAATAGCTTTCTGCTTCAGACAATATCACTCCAATGCGTTTTCTTCCCAAAATGTCTCACCTTCCCTATAATGTCGCATTTAGACGCACTGCACCCTACAGTTATTCAAATATTATATCACATTTGCCTTGAGTTGTCAAAGGCATTTTGTGAATTTTCGTAAACATTTTAACGGCTATTTTATTTTTGCGGTAAAATTATTAAGCTGTTTTCAATATTACCAATGCATATATTTGATTAAATTTGTTACAAATAAACTAAATAATTCACTTAATCGCTTTCTGAATTGCGAAAATTTTCGGTAACATGGAATATTGTTAATAAAGCATCGCAGAGACAACTTTTTTTTACACAGTACTTCTGAATAAGAAAAGAACAAAAAAGTTTCAAAAATGTCTTGACAAGTAAAAGATCATATGGTATAATATTAAAGTCGCTTAGGTAATGTGACATATATGAAAATAATAAACTGGAGAAGTCGCCTAGCCCGGTTTATGGCGCACGACTGGAACTCGTGTATGGGTTAATAGCTCATCGAGGGTTCGAATCCCTCCTTCTCCGCCAAAAGTCCACCGTAATTTTGATAGAATTGCGGTGAATTTTTATGCTATAATGAGTTAGACAAATCGGAATTTATGGAGAAAAATGAAGTATGGAACTGTGGGACGCTTATGATAGAGATTTCAAAAAGATTCAAGGTGTAACTCTGGTTCGAGGAGAGGCAATTCCGGAAGGTTTTTTTCATTTGGTCTGTGAAATAATCGTTAGACATATAGATGGAAGTTATCTCATCATGCAAAGGGATAAAAGAAAGCATTTGGGCGGAATGTGGGAGGCTACAGCGGGTGGTTCTGCTTTACAAGGTGAAGCCCCTGTAACCTGTGCCGCTAGAGAACTTCATGAAGAAACGGGAATTACCTCCGATAATTTAGTGGAAATAGGAAGGGTGCTCCACCACAACCATAAATCGTTTTATGTGGAGTATCTTTGCATTACGGATATAGATAAGGATAGTATCGTTTTGCAAGAAGGAGAAACATCTAATTATAAATGGATTACGGCTGATAGATTGCTAAAACTGTCCAGGGATGAGTTGGCAACGCAGCGTATTCTAAATTTCATTGAAGAACTTAATTTATAAATTCTGGTTTGACGTGGAGTGGCAGTGGAGTTGTCAAAAACAATGCACCCCCTCAAATCGAGAACTGCACCCCCCTCTGAACCGAAGTTGCACCCCCTTTGATGGTTTCTATCAAAATTACGGTTCTTTGCCAAAAAGTCTCGTAAACACGTTGTTTGCGAGACTTTTTATTTTCTAAAGATATGACACGCAGAAAAACTTAATAAAGCAAAAAAATCGGACAGCCCGAAGACTGTCCGATTGAATGTTTTTGTGATTATTCTATGGTCGTGATGTCGCTTCCGAACCAAGTTGTTGATATCTCAGCAAGCTTGCCGTCCTGCTTCATTTCGTGAAGGATCTCCTCGATCTTGTCGCAAAGTGCCTGATCACCAAGTCTGAAGCCGATAGCGTACTCCTCTGGGTCAAGGCCGTCAGGAAGCACCTTGTAATCCTTGCCTGATGTGGATATCTCGTAGTTTGCAACTACTGAGTCAAGGAACGCTGCGTCTACCATGTTAAGCTCCAACTGCTGGAGGGCTTCAACATTTGTTGCAAGCTCTGTTGTTGTCGCACCATTTGCTACAACGTCAGATGCAAGAAGTGTTTCCTGTGCTGTTGAGCCGTTCTGTACGGCAATGTTCTTGCCTGCAAGATCAGCCTGTGAAGCAACATCGCTTGAGCCGTTTACAACGAACACCATTTCATTCTTCATGTAAGGCTCACTCATGAGCATTACTTTCTTTCTCTCATCGCTGACAGAAAGGCCGTTCCAGATACAATCTATTGTGCCTGCATTAAGGTCCTGTTCCTTTGTATCCCAGTTTACAGAGTAAGTTTCAAGCTCTACACCAAGTCTTGAGCAAACTTCCTTTGCAACGTCGATATCAAAGCCTACGATGTTGTCGTTCTCGTCTGTGTAGCCCATTGGCTTGAATGTTGGGTCAAGACCAAGCACAAGCTTGCCTGAATCAAGAACCTTCTGAAGTGAATTATCCTCGCCTGTTGCAGCGGCTGTGCTGTTTGTGCCTACTGCTGATGAAGAATCAGATGTGCTTCCGCAGCCTACAGCCAAAAGCATCATGGCAGCAGCGGAAAGTGATGCGATAGTCTTAAAAATAGATCTTTTCATTATTAACTTCCTTTCGGGTATCGTCAAAATACCATTTCATACGTTTTAACACTTTAATATAATAACATATTATAACGTCACTGTCAATTATCATTATTGCCCAAACCTTTGCAGGCTGTGGGTGCTTTTTCATAGAAAATGACCGCAGATAGGCAAAAATCAGCACTTACCAAGCTTTTTCGCTCTTTCCATAAATCTTGCATACTTGCCTATTACCGCTTCTCCCTGTGTGATACCTGCATTTTTCAGTATCTCCAAAGGCTTTTCGGGATAGTCAGCTGTGTATTCAAGCTCCAACTCATAGTCTGTCAAGCCGAGATATTCGCTTTTGTCAAGGCATATCTCAACATGGTCGAAATCGGTGCAGAGCTTGCGCTGAGTATACAAAGAACCTGCAAGGTCAGCGGCAGGGAAATCTCTCCCCACAAGCTGTGAAAGCTCCTGTGCGGTGAGCTTTTCTGGCAGGCTGTCAAGCTGTTGTTCATACTCTTTTTTCACATGAAGTGCACCGTTTTCGGAGATAGGTGCTTTAAGCTGCAAAAAATATTTTTCGCCTATCTGCCTGACACGTATACTTGTCATGCCTGAATCTCTTTGCGGGATATAATAAAAATTGGTCTGCTCTATTATTTTGCCCCACTGAAAAAGCTTTTCGGCGGTGTTATATTGTTCTTTTGTGAGAGAAATTTTTATCTCACGCTCTATATTTTCGCTCATGATATCCTCCTGCTTTAATACTTTATTTTATTATAACAATATCACAATACAATGTCAACATGAATATGGTTGACAAAATCCCATAAAAATAGTAGAATTTAATTAGTAATTTGATTATTTTAAGGAGAGTTTGAGATGTCAAGAATATTGACGCCACAGCAGAAGATAGAGCGGAGCATCGTTACTGATTTTCGCAGAGATATATGGAACAAATTCGTTATGGGATATGAGCGTTACGATATGATAAAGTCGGGGGACAAAATAGCGGTGTGCATATCAGGCGGCAAGGACTCAATGCTTCTTGCTAAGTGTATGCAGCATTTGCAGAAATATCAGGGCATGGACATAGGGCTAGAATTTATTGTAATGAACCCAGGCTACAGCGACGCAAACAGGCAGAGGATAATCGACAATGCAAAGCTTATGGGCATACCCATAAAGATGTTTGAAACAAAGGTCTTTGACATTGCATACAACACAAAACGCAACCCATGCTATCTTTGTGCAAGAATGAGGCGTGGCTGGCTTTACAAATTTGCGCAGGATCTTGGGTGCAACAAGATAGCTTTGGGACATCATTTTGATGATGTTATAGAAACCATACTCATGAGCATGGTATACGGAGGACAGATTCAGACTATGATGCCGAAGCTACACTCGAGGAACTACGCAGGCATGGAGCTTATCAGACCCCTGTACATGGTGAAAGAGGCGGACATTATCCGCTGGGTGGAGCAGAACGATCTGCATTTTATCCGATGTGCCTGCCGTTTCACTGAGAGCTACGAGGGGTTAAAGAAAAAGGGTGAGGTATCAAAGCGGCAAGAAATGAAGGAGCTTATAGCAAAGTTTCGTGCCACCAATCCCAACATCGAAAACAATATTTTCAAGAGCGTTTATAACGTCAATCTGCGCACTGTGATACAATACGAATACAAGGGCAAGAAGTACAATTTTATGGACACATATGATGATTACAACCCAAGCGTTCAGGCAGATGACGATGATGATGAGGGAATAGAGTAAAAAAGTTGTGAAAAGGGCTTGACAAAGCGGCAGAGATAGTGTATAATATATTACTGTAATTGGTTTGCTGCTATGGCTCAGTAGGTAGAGCACGTCCTTGGTAAGGACGAGGTCACCGGTTCAAGCCCGGTTAGCAGCTCCAGCAGGTGCTTGCACCTGCACCCAGATCCGCTATCATTTATGGTAGCGGATTTTTTTGTCGCCGCCCATGGGTACGATACCCTACACACAAAAAAACACCGCCCGAACTCCTCGGACGGTGTTATATTTTTATCTCGTATTACAGATTTGTATACTCCATAAGGCTCTTATCCACCTCACGGGCAACATCTCTGCCCTCTCTGATAGCCCATACTACAAGTGACTGTCCTCTGCGCACGTCACCTGCCGCAAAGACGTTCTTCACGTTCGTCTGATGTGTGCCGTCGGCTGTTGCGATATTCGTTCTGCCGTCTACCTCAACGCCAAAAGCCTTTGTGAGATAGCTTTCAGATCCCAGAAAGCCTGCCGCAATAAGAACAAGCTCGGTTTCTACCTTGTATTCGCTGCCCTCAACAGGCTTCATTATCGTTCTGCCTGACTTAGGGTCTTTCTCCGGGGAGAGCTTTACAAGCACTGCGCCCTTAAGATTGCCCTTTTTGTCTTTGAGAAACTCCTTGACAGTTGTCTGATAAACTCTCGGGTCATGACCGAACACACCGATAGCTTCCTCCTGACCGTAATCTGTCTTGCAGACCATTGGCCACTGCGGCCATGGGTTGTTCTCGGCTCTCGTGTCAGGAAGCTTTGGCATCATTTCAAGCTGCAAAACGCTCTTTGCGCCATGTCTTACGCTTGTACCAACGCAGTCATTTCCCGTATCTCCGCCACCTATTACCATGACGTTCTTGCCCTTTGCGGAAATGTGGTTTTTATCCGTCAGACCGCCGTTCAGCAGCGCCTTAGTTGTGGATTTCAGAAAATCCACTGCAAAATAGATACCCTTTGCATCTCTGCCCTCGGCTTTTATATCTCTAGGGTTTGAAGCACCACAACAAAGTATTACTCTGTCGAAGTCCTTGAGAAGCTCAGCCGCTGTGATATCCTTGCCCACATTAACGCCTGTGCGGAACTCGATGCCCTCTTCTTTCATTATGTTTATCTTGCGCTCGATTATCTGCTTTTCAAGCTTCATGTTCGGTATGCCGTACATAAGCAGACCGCCCACTCTGTCCTCACGCTCGAAAACTGTTACACTGTGACCTCTCTGATTGAGCTGGTCAGCGGCAGCAAGACCTGACGGGCCTGAGCCTATAACAGCGATAGTCTTTCCTGTTCTTACCTTTGGCACTCTTGCTGAAGCATATCCGCAGGCATAAGCATTTTCGATAATGCCGTATTCGTTAGCCTTTGTGGTAACAGCGTCGCCATTAGCTCCGCAGGTGCAGGCTTTTTCGCAAAGTGCAGGACAAACTCTTGATGTGAACTCAGGAAAATTGTTCGTCATATGAAGTCTGTAATATGCCTGCTCCCAGTTGCCCTTGTATATAAGGTCGTTCCATTCAGGGATAAGATTGTTAAGCGGACAGCCTGAAAATGCGTTGCCTATCTTCATTCCTGCCTGACAGAACGGCACACCGCAGTCCATACATCTTGCACCCTGCTTCTGCTGCTCCTCCTTTGAAAGAGGAGTGTGAAATTCATTAAAATTCTTTATACGTTCCTCAACGGAGAACGCTGCTGCGTCCTCACGCTTATAGTCCATAAAACCAGTTGGCTTTCCCATATCTCAACTATACTTGCTTTCACGGCAAGTATATCCTCCTTTCGATTTTAAAAGTACAATATCTCATGTGCGCAGGCTTACTGCTTGCCGTTGATGATCTGATAGAATGCTTCTATCTGCGCCTGATCGCTGCTCATACCCTTTTCTTCCATTGAAGCTATAGCAGACATCATCTTCTTGTAATCGTGAGGGATTATCTTCTTGAACTTAGGCAGATATTCCTCAAAGTTATCAAGAATACGCTTGCCCTTTTCAGAGCCTGTTGCGTCAACGTGCTGCTGGATAAGGTCTTTGAGCTGAATTATATCGTACTTCTCCTTGACCTCAGAGAAAAGTACCATTTCCTTGTTGAGTCTTGTGTAAAGGTGTCTGTCCTCGTCAAGAACGTAAGCTACACCGCCCGACATACCTGCCGCAAAGTTTTTGCCCGTCTTGCCGATAACTACCACACAGCCGCCTGTCATATACTCACAGCCGTGGTCGCCAACGCCCTCGACAACTGCCACTGCGCCTGAGTTTCTTACGCAGAAACGCTCGCCTGCAACACCGTCGATGAATGCCTTACCGCTTGTTGCGCCGTAAAGTGCAACATTACCGATAATGATATTGTCCTCGGCTTTGAAAGTGGAATCCTTCGGAGGATAAACAACGAGCTTACCGCCTGAAAGTCCCTTGCCGAAATAATCGTTAGAGTCGCCCACAAGCTCGAGGGTCAAGCCGTTCGGGATAAATGCGCCGAAGCTCTGTCCGCCTGAGCCGTTGCAGACTATCTTGTATGTATCGTCAGCAAGTGTGTTATAATACTTTCTTGTTATCTCTGAGCCGAAGATAGTACCGAATGAACGGTCTGTGTTCTTGACATTTACTGTGATAGACTTCTTCTCACCACTCTTAAGATTTTTCTCAAACTCCTTCATGAGTACCTTTTCATCAAGAGTGTTTTCAAGCTTGAAGTCATACTTGGATTTCTTGTTGTATTCTACCTTTTCTGAAACGTAATCAGAGTTGATGATATTAGAAAGGTCAACTTGTGCCGCAGTGCCAGTGATACCAGCCTTTGGCTTGATAAGGTCAATTCTTCCCACAAGCTCGTCAACTGTTCTTACGCCAAGCTTTGACATATATTCTCTAAGCTCAGAAGCCACGAATATCATAAAGTTCATTACATATTCAGGCTTGCCGGGGAACTTCTTTCTAAGCTCTGGGTTCTGTGTTGCAACACCAAATGGGCAAGTATCAAGATTACATACTCTCATCATTGCACAGCCAAGCGTTATCAGCGGAGCTGTTGCAAAGCCGAACTCCTCTGCGCCAAGGATCGCTGCGACAACAACGTCACGGCCTGTCATGAGCTTTCCGTCTGTTTCGATAACGACCTTGTTTCTAAGACCGTTCTTGATAAGGGTCTGATGTGCTTCTGCAAGTCCAAGCTCCCATGGAAGTCCTGCATTGTAGATAGAGTTTCTCGGAGCCGCACCTGTACCGCCGTCATAGCCTGAGATAAGGATAACACCTGCGCCTGCCTTTGCAACGCCTGCCGCAACTGTACCAACACCGCACTCAGAAACGAGCTTTACAGAAATTCTTGCGTTCTTGTTTGCGTTTTTCAGGTCATAGATAAGCTGAGCCAAGTCCTCGATAGAGTAGATATCGTGGTGTGGCGGAGGTGAGATAAGCGACACGCCAGGTGTGGAGTGTCTTGTTTTAGCTATCCATGGATAAACCTTTTTGCCGGGGAGATGACCGCCCTCGCCAGGCTTTGCTCCCTGTGCCATTTTTATCTGTATCTCATCAGCAGATGTGAGGTATCTTGAAGTTACACCGAAACGTCCCGAAGCCACCTGCTTGATAGCTGAACATCTGTCCTCAGAAGTACCCTTTGTGAGCAGTCTGTCAAGGCTCTCACCGCCCTCGCCTGAGTTTGACTTGCCGTGAAGTCTGTTCATTGCGACAGCAAGTGCTTCATGAGCTTCCTGCGAGATAGAGCCGTAGGACATAGCGCCCGTCTTAAATCTTCTTACAATAGAGTCAACGCTCTCAACTTCCTCCAGCGGAACAGGATTTTCAGCAAAGTTGAAATCCATAAGACCTCTGATGTTCACAGGGTCCATTTCCTCAGAGATAAGCTTTGAATACTTCTTGTATGTTTCATAGTCGCCGGTCCTTGCAGCCTGCTGGAGCAGATAGATAGACTGAGGATTGTAGAGATGCTCCTCCTTGCCGCTTCTGAACTTGTGGCTTCCTCTTGATTCAAGCTCTGTGTCTGTGCCAAGTCCAAGAGGGTCAAAGGCTGATGTATGAAGTCTGTCAACGTTTTTCTCGATGTCAGATATTGTGATACCGCCTATCCTGCTGACAGTACCTGTGAAATACTTGTTTATAACGTCCTGACCGATACCGATAGCCTCGAATATCTGTGAGCCTTGATATGACTGTATAGTAGAGATACCCATTTTTGAAGCTATTTTTACGATACCATGGAGAACAGCCGCATTATAATCGTCAACAGCGGCATAGTAATCCTTATCGAGAAGGTCGTCAGCAATAAGCTCGTGGATAGTTTCCTGAGCAAGATAAGGGTTGATAGCGGAAGCACCGTAGCCAAGCAGTGTTGCAAAGTGATGAACCTCTCTAGGCTCGCCGCTTTCGAGGATAATAGCAAGAGATGTTCTCTTCTTTGTAACAACAAGGTGCTGATGAAGCGCTGATACTGCAAGCAGTGACGGGATAGCAAGGTGGTTCTCGTCAACTCCCCTGTCTGAAAGGATAAGGATATTTGCGCCCTCGCTGAACGCCTTGTCTGCTTCTATATAAAGTCTGTTTATAGCCTTTTCAAGTCTTGTGTTCTTATAATAAAGTATAGGGATAACAGCTACCTTAAAGCCGGGAATGTGCATATTCTTTATTTTAAGGATATCTGTTGAGGTAAGGATAGGGTCGTGTATCTTCATTACCTTGCAATTTTCAGGCTTTTCTTCAAGAATGTTACCGTCCTCGCCGATATAGACAGTTGTGGAAGTAACTATTTCCTCTCTGATAGCGTCTATAGGCGGATTTGTTACCTGTGCAAAGAGCTGTTTGAAGTAATTGAACAGCGGCTGAGGCTCTTTTGAAAGCACTGCAAGTGGGCTGTCTGTACCCATAGCGGCAATAGACTCAGAGCCGTTCTTTGCCATTGGCAGGATAGAGGTCATAACGTCCTCATAGGTATAGCCAAAAGCTTTCTGAAGTCTTTGTCTTTCCTCGTAGCCGTGTTCCTCTACCTTGATGTTTGGTATCTTAAGGTCTTTAAGTCTGACAAGGTTGCTGTCAAGCCACTCGCCGTAAGGCTGCTTTGAAGCATAGTATTCCTTAAGCTCGTCATCGTCGATAACTCTGCCCTGAACAGTATCAACAAGAAGCATTTTGCCTGGGCGAAGTCTTTCCTTTTCAACGATATTGTCTGACGGGATAGGGAGTGCTCCAACCTCAGATGAAAGGATAAGATTGCCGTCCTTTGTGATATAATATCTTGACGGACGCAGACCGTTTCTGTCAAGCACTGCACCCATGATATCTCCGTCAGAGAAAAGGATAGAAGCAGGTCCGTCCCATGGCTCCATCATAGTTGCGTAATACTGATAGAAGTCTTTCTTAGCCTGACTCATCGTGCCGTTGTTATCCCATGGCTCAGGGATCGTTATCATGACAGCCAGTGGCAGATCCATTCCACTCATGACCAAAAATTCAAGTGTATTGTCGAGCATTGCAGAGTCAGAGCCTTCTGTGTTTACAACAGGTGTGACCTTATCAAGGTCGCCCTTTAAATGCTCGGACTTCATCGTTTCCTCACGAGCGAGCATTTTATCAGCATTGCCTCTGATAGTGTTTATCTCACCGTTGTGAACGATCATTCTGTTAGGATGCGCCCTCTGCCAGCTTGGATTTGTGTTGGTAGAAAATCTTGAATGTACCATAGCGATAGCAGACTCGTAGTCCTTATCCTGAAGGTCAGGGAAGAACTTTCTGAGATCCTGCACAAGGAACATTCCTTTATATACTATAGTTCTGCTTGAAAGTGATACAACGTAGGTGTCCTCATTCGACTGCTCGAACACACGTCTTGCAACATACAGCTTACGGTCAAAGTCAAGGCCCTTTTTAACGCCCTTTGGACGCTTGATGAAGCACTGCATTATGGCAGGCATACACTCTACAGCTCTCTTGCCAAGCACCTCAGGCTTTGCAGGAACGACTCTCCAGCCAAGGATCTCCAGACCCTCTTTTTCGGCGATTATCTCAAACATCTTCTTTGCCTGATTTCTCGCAAGCTCGTTCTGTGGGAAGAAGAACATACCAACAGCATAATCTCTCTCCTCGCCAAGCGTGATGCCAAGCTCAGCGGCAGCGATCTTCTTGAAGAATTTATGTGAGATCTGAAGCAGGATACCTACTCCGTCACCTGTTTTGCCCTCTGCGTCCTTACCTGCACGATGCTCAAGCGTTTCAACGATAGTCAGTGCATTTGCAACAGTATCGTGGGTCTTTTTGCCCTTAATGTTCACAACAGCACCTATTCCGCAGTTATCATGCTCGAATTTCGGTGAATACAGGCTTTTTACATTAGTCATATCCTCCATGCGTTCCATTTTTATCACCCTTTCCTGCCAAACTGTAAAAAAATTATAGCTTATCGTTCAGCAACGTATGTTATTTCACGGCTCATAGCCGATTTTTAGCTGTTTTTAACAAAAAATTTGCAGGAAGAAATTAAAATCCTGCAATCCTGCATAAGTGCAAACAAACTCAAAGCGTGGTTTTTCGCACAAATGCAAGAAAATAGCCTTTTGCCGTCTTTTTTGACAGCTTAATCATTATAACACACATTACAGCAAAATGCAAGAGCGAATGATAAAACTTGCATAAAATCATTATTAATTTTTAGTTAATCGGTATATATATATAACTTATGATTTCATATTGCTTTCCTAGGTAAACCTCGCAAACTAACGTAACAACGCTCTTTTCAGCTTCTTTATAGCCATTTTCAGCGGTGAATCATACTCTTTGTAAAAATGCTGATAATCCTTAGAATTGTTCCAGTTGCCGCCCCATTTCCAGCCGTGACGCTTAAAAATGCAATAGCAAAGGTCTGTTCTGTCAATCTTGTGATCAAAAGCCTTGTCACGGTCTGCATACTCTGCAGCATTGGCAGGCATGACCTTATCCCCCACTATATAAGGATTTATAAGAGGGTTTATGTCTATCGCCCTGCCGTAGCTGTGAGCCGAAATAGTGTTGGTATCAGCCACCACCCTATAGTTGAAGGCAGAGGAGTTGTTATCCGCCATTGACCTTTCATCATCAGCGTCATACTCGTCCACGAGCCTGATTTTTTCTATCTCATAACCGCCCTCGAAAAGCTCATAGAAAATATCAAGAACCTCCAGCGCAAGCTTCCTCGCCACGATAAGCTCCCCCGACTGCACCTTATGCTCAAAGTCATAATACCTCACACGCAGATAGGCAAGGTCGCCCGGCTTCACATAGGGATTTTCCTTATAGGAAACGCCTTTGATACGCTCTATCACCTCGTTTGGAAGCTCCTCAGCCGTAAAGCCCTCTCTGTATAATATCTTTTCCATAAAAACACTCCTTACAAAAAGCGGTCAAGGCATGATACCTTGACCGTCCTTATTATTTATCCGCAGACTTGTAGTACATAACAACAGGCGTACCGTAAGGCACGTTGTCATAAACATATTTGGCGTCGTCATAGCT
Source organism: Ruminococcus sp. AF37-20 (assembly GCF_003460465.1). Taxonomy (NCBI): domain Bacteria; kingdom Bacillati; phylum Bacillota; class Clostridia; order Eubacteriales; family Oscillospiraceae; genus Ruminococcus; species Ruminococcus sp. AF37-20. The sequence goes on from NZ_QTVE01000002.1 coordinate 188,721, forward strand.
CATATTTATACAGCCGTGAGAGCCGTTGTATTTGTATATCTCACCGCCGAAATATCCGCCTCGCCACGTTGAATCGTGAAGACCTATTCCGCAGAGAGAAACGTTGTTCCAGAAGTTGCACTTTGTATCCCACTCGTCACCGTCGGCATTTGTGTCTTTCATACGCTTGTTGGTCTCTTTTGACCAAAGCTTATAAACACCGGGGAGAGTTGTTCTCGCCTTAGATGTGGTCTGACCTGAAACTATATAGGTATCAAGCTTTTTCTTGCCCTTTTCATAATACCACAAGTGCTGGTCGGTAAGGTCTATCTCAATATAAGTGTCGCCTATATCATCGTCTTTGCTTCTCGCAGACTCAACGCCTGTAAAGTCATAATAACCGGTACTGTAATAGATAGGGTCTACCTTGTCAACGCTCTCGCCCTTTTCAAGCATATCCACAAGATCGTCACAAGTCTTTTCCTGATCTATCCACCAGCCGTATTTAGCATCAGAGCTTGTCGGCACGATTATGTCGCCCTGCAAAGTGGCGTGGAATTTTCTCTTAGTATTATATGTATCATACTTCTTTGCGAGCTTTTCCACATACTCCATGGCTTTCTTTCTGTCCACAGTGTAGCTTCCGTCATCTTTGAGCTTTATCATCTTCATAAGCTCCTCTCCCGTGAGAGTTTCTGTGGTGTAGTCAAAATCGTATGTGACAGAAAGCTGGAAAACATCATTTCGTTTCTTGCAATCGTCCTCAAGGTCTGCGCTCTTCACCTTTGGAAGGGAATAACAACCTGTGTCCTTGTCAAGCTCAACGCTAAGCTCACCTGACGCCACGCTTTGCGTAACATAAGCTTCAAGCTTTTTCATATCGGTTATCTTGTTTCCCTGCACCTCAGGGGTGATAACATAAGCCGTCTTATCCTCGTTAAGACCAAGCTTTGCATCAGCAGTTTCAACATCGCCCCAGTTTGCTTTCTCCACAAGCTTTTGTAGCTTCTCAACATCAAATGTGATGTCCTCATTAAAGCTATAGGTGGAGTTCTGTATAAATCCAGAGAACCATGTTTTTCTGTTCACGCTGTCATAGACCTTCTGAAGCTCGTCCTTGCCGCTTAGTCTGTAATCAAAATCAGCCGTCTTGAAAACAACAGGCGTGCCGTCGATAGTTTTGACCGTAAGCTCATAAGGCATATCATTCACCCCGAGCAGGTCGCAAGCCTGTTCAAATGTCCTTCCGCCCACGTCAACGCCATTCACTGTTGTGCCGCTCAGAAATCTGTTGCTATAGTAAGCTCTTCCAATGAAATATCCTCCGCCCACAACTATCACGATAGCCGCTGCCGCAGTGCCGCAGATAATGCCGATATTGTTGCGTTTTTTCTTTCTTTTCTTGTTCTTTGACGAACCTTTGGCAGAGCTGTTTTTCTTCACAGATGCCGCAGTCTTTTTCTTTATTTTTGTGGAATTTTCCGTCATCAATTATCCTCCTGTACAAAATGACGTTCGGCATTTGCCGACAATGTATCAAGAATAATTATATCATGCTTTTTTCCTTTTGTCTATAGGATAGACTGAAAAATTTGTCACAAAAAGAGTGCCGGATATTCTTATTTAATGTACAAATAAACGTACTGCAAACAAACTACACGCAAACACAGTAAAAAAAATATCGGGCAGATAACTCCACCCGATACAATATCAGTCTTTTATATACTTGTCCTTGACCTCGCTGTAGGTCTTGCAGAAGCGGTCATGGGAGATATACGCTCCCCAGCTCATGTTATCGTCCACCTGAGGATCCATAACATATACTTGACCGTTTATCGTTACCTCCACCCACATATGATAGCCGTAACCGCCTGCCGCCATAGCGGTCTTGCCGTCAACGGTCTTTGCGTCAAAGCCTATGTAGTTAAGCATTGCGGCGTAAACGTAAGAATATTCTGTGCAAGTGCCGTAACCGTCCTCCAGAACAGCCTTGACAGGATTTGCCCAGCCGCCGTAATCGTAGACCGTGTTCTTTATAATATAATCGTAGCAAGCCACAGCCTTTTCGTAGTTTGTCATATCATCTGATATTATCTTATCGAGATATTTCAGAAGTATCTTTTCTTCCTTTGCACTGAGCGTTGCCTTTGGGGTAAGCACTGCAGAATTAAGTCGCTGTGCAGGTGTCTTGCCGTTGTCGATAACAGGCGCAGTGGTTGTAGTTGTAACAGGCTTTTTAGTTGTTGTCACCTTAGCGGTGGTAGTCTTTTTCTTGGTAGTAGTCACCGCAGGCGTTGTGGTCGTAACAGGGGCAGTTGTTGTCTTTGCAGTGGTAGTAGTTTTTGCAGTAGTAGTTTTCGCTGTTGTAGTCTTTTTTGTAGCCTTTGAGGCAACAGTATCGCTGTCAGTAGTGCTGACAGGTGCGGAAGTAACAGCAGAAACCTTTGTTTCAGGCTTTGAAGCCTGCTGAGTTTTCTTTGTCAAAAGGCTTACTGATATGCTAGGCTTTGTGTCAGCGGAAGTCACGCTCTGCACTGCGGTCACTGACGCCGGCTTCTGTGCTGTAATAGAAGTTGTAACGCTGTCTGACATCAAAGTTGTTTTGCCAGTTGACTTAGTTGTTTCACTTTTGGCAGTTTTTACAGCCTTTACAGCCTCGGTCTGAGAATTTTTCGCAGTTTCCTTGACGGCTGATGTTGTAAGAACAGTTGTGATATTCCCGATCTGCTCAGATGTTTCCTTGTCAGAAACAGCAGAAATGACCTTTGCATTTTCAGGTGGCATGACTGCACATGGCTGGATAACGTTTTTATCAAGTGTCGCAAAAGTCACAGCAGATACTGTCACAACTCCGCAGGCAGAAAGCACAGCCACACAGCGGGATATCCCCGACTTCAAATAACCCAATTCAGAACGCTCCTTTCAAATGTGATAAACTACACCATATTATAATGAATAAGGTTACAAAAGTCAAGGGGCATTGTAATCAAATTGTAATTTTCAAGCCGTTTTTTCGCTCGTTTATGAAGTTTATATGAACGTCGAGTTACAACCATTGTACATTTTATATCCCAGGAACGACAATAAGGGTTCTATTTTTATCACTTTTAACAAATTTCGCAAAACTTTTATTAATAATACCGAAAAACGGACACCTGCGTTACAAAAGCCCATATTTTCCACGATATTTTACATATCTATCCACAAAATCACCCACGCAAAAAAAGAACGCTGACACAAGCCAACGTTCCCTTTTTGAAGTATATGAAGTATATATGGAGAAAAAAGTATATGTGTAAATTTCATCTTTTTGTCTTTCTCTTATTGTATTTACATCATACTCCGCCAATGTGACAGTTTTATGATAATGTGCTGAAAACTAATACACAAAAAATAAGTGCAAAAAAACGCCTGCCATATGACAGACGTTTTCTCTTAGTTTAAGTAAATTACTCAGCCTGAGGTGCTCCTACAGGGCAAGTACCTGCACAAGAACCGCAGTCGATGCACTCGTCAGCGTTAATAGCACACTTACCGTCAGCCTCGGAGATAGCTCCTACTGGACAGGCGTCCATGCAAGCGCCGCAGCCGATGCACTCATCACTAATCTTATAAGCCATTTTCACAGACCTCCTTGCATAAATTCTACAAGTATCATATCAAATACTATACTTATATAATAACACATTTTCTGAAAAAATCAAGAGGTTTTCGGCATTTCATAAAAATTTCACATAGATTTTAAGTGATTTTTCAGTTAGTATTTACTAATCGGCTAGATGCTTGCCAATTCCTGCTGTGAGATAAGTGCGAATCCTGCTTCACTCAAAGCTTCCAGAGCGGCTGTAACGTTCTCCACTCTAAGGATAAGATAAGCCGTGTTTTCCTTAGTGTTTATAAATGCAGAATACATATACTCAACGCTGATGTTGTCATTGTAGAGAGCTTTCATTGCTTCTGAAAGTCCGCCCGGGCGGTCATTTATCTCCACTGCAAGCACCTGAGTGGTGGTAACGGAAAAGCCCTCTGTTTTCAAGGCTGAAACTGCTTTTTCAAAATCGTCAACGATAAGTCTGAGAATACCGAAATCCTTTGTGTCAGCAAGGGACATTGCACGGATATTCACATCATTATCCCCAAGTATTTTTGTAACGGCAGACAATCTGCCAGGTCTGTTTTCAATAAAAACCGAAAGCTGTTTTACTGTCATAAAATTACCCCCTGTCTTTTAGACAAGCTTTCTCTTGTCGATAACTCTTACTGCCTTGCCCTCAGAACGTGGAATGCTCTTTGGCTCAACAAGTCTTATCTTCGCCTTGATGCCAAGGATATTATGGATATCGCTGGATATCTTCTTTTCAAGATCCTCGATAGACTTGACAGTATCAGAGAACATATCGTCATTAAGCTCGACTCTTATCTCGAAAGTATCAGAATTGTTCACCCTGTCAACGACTATCTGATAGTTAGGGCTTGCCTTTGATATCTTAAGAAGCACTGACTCTATCTGCGACGGGAACACGTTTACACCCTTAATGATGAGCATATCGTCGCTTCTGCCCATTGGCTTGCACATTTTGACGAGAGTTCTGCCACATGAGCATTTCTCTCTTGTAAGAATACAAATATCTCTTGTTCTGTATCTCAGCAGAGGGAAAGCTCCCTTTGTGATACTTGTGAATACAAGCTCGCCCTTTGAGCCTTCAGGAAGCACCTCTCCTGTGTCAGGGTCGATTATCTCTGCGATAAAGTTGTCCTCATTGATGTGCATACCGGACTGTGCTTCGCACTCGAAAGCTACGCCGGGACCGCTTGTTTCTGTCAGACCATAGATATCGTAAGCCTTGATACCAAGAAGATCCTCTATTTCGTGACGCATTTCATCCGTCCAAGGCTCAGCACCGAAGATACCAGCTTTGAGTGTAAGCTCCTCTGGCTTTATGCCCATTTCCTTTACAGTTTCACCAATATATGCGGCATATGACGGAGTACAGCACAGGATAGTAGAACCGAGATCCTGCATGAACTGTATCTGTCTTTCTGTGTTTCCCGATGACATTGGCAGAGTAAGACAGCCCACCTTATGAGAACCGCCGTTAAGACCTGCTCCCCCTGTAAAAAGTCCATAGCCATATGCAATGTGGCAAACATCGTCTTTTGTTCCGCCTGCGGCAACTATAGCTCTTGCACAGCAATTTTCCCAAATGTCTATATCATGCTGAGTGTAGAAAGCCACAACTCTCTTGCCTGTGGTTCCGCTTGTGGAATGTATTCTGACGCACTCTGAAAGCGGCTTTGCAAGCAGACCGTAAGGATAAGCCTCACGCAGATCAGCCTTTGAAATGAACGGCAGCTTGTGCAGGTCCTCAATGCCGTGGATATCATCAGGCGTTACGCCCTTTTCTTCCATAAGCTTCTTGTAGTATGGCACATTGTCCCAGACGTGCTTGACCTGCTTGACAAGTCTTTCGCTCTGGAGCTTTTTCATGTCCTCGTGCGCCATGCACTCGATCTCTTCGTTCCAATATTTTCCCATTGGAACACACCTCCTGTTAAAATGGTTTCGGTCATATTACTCGGGTATCAACTTTGCACAAGTATCATACGCCGTACATTTCTTCAAGCATCTTAATGCCTGTTTTCGTTTTGAACACCTTGTCACGGAAGCTTTTTATGCTCTCTTTGGAAAGGCTGTCCTCGAAAGCGTTCACAAGGAAATCTGCTTCCAAGAGTATCTGCCAGTCAAGCCCCTGGGCGCCCTCATAGGTGTGATGATGTGCGATAAGAAAGCACACCCTGTCTATGATATCCTCGTCAAAGTCAAGCTCTGTGAGCATTTTCCGTGCAGGCTCAGGACCTAACTGTTCCTGAAGCTTTCCGCCGCAGTGACCCTTGCCATATCTCTCCTCCGCAGGCTTTATGCCTATATCATGCACCACCGACGCAACGTCAAGACAGTACATAGTGCGGATATCAAGCCCCTCTGTCCTGCCGATAACACGGGCAAAGGTATGCACCTTTATAAAGTGCTGTATACGCTTAGGGTCGCCGCCGAAAAACTCGGTCATTTTTATGATAAGACCGCTTATCTCGTCCATTATTTTACCTCTCTGCCGAGAGCGAACGCCTTTTTATTCAATTCAAGAAACTTTGCAGGAACACAGTTTTCAAGAGCCTTCTGCCAAACGTCCTCGTCAAAAGCCATTTTAGTTGACACAACGCCCATGAGAACAACGTTTGAAGCCTTTGCAGTACCAGCCTGCTCTGCAAGTGCCAGTGCGTCAACAGCGATAACGTCAACGCCCTCTGCTTTAAGCTTGCCTATGATATCCTCAGGATAAACAGCCGCACCTGTGATAACAGGCATTGGGTCTATCTGCTGAGTTGAAGTGATGATATGTCCGCCCTTCTTGAGATATGAAACATATCTTGCGGCTTCAAGCTGTTCAAAGCTGATGATGATATCAGCTTCGCCTTTTTCAACTACAGGCGAGCATACCTCGCTGCCGTACTTAACGTATGTAACAACAGAGCCGCCACGCTGGCTCATTCCGTGTACCTCGCTGACCTTAACATCAAAGCCCTGTGAGAGAAGCACGTTTCCTATTATTCTTGACGCAAGCAGAGAGCCCTGTCCGCCTACGCCCACTATCATAATTGATCTTGTTTTCATTATTTACACCTCGAAATATATGTTATCATTAATCGCATATCGCACCCAGCTTACACATTTCCTTGCATATGCCGCAGCCTACGCACTGTGTATGGTCGATAACGCACTTGCCGTCATGGATAGATATAGCAGGACAGCCTATCTTCAGGCACTGCTTACAGCCAACGCACTTATCATTGTTTACCTTGAGCGGTGGATTGTGCTTTACATATTTAAGAAGTGCGCATGGACGTCTTGAAATAATAACGCTTGGTTCTTCCTTGGCAAGCTCTTCCTTGATAACAGCTTCTGTTTCAGCCATGTGATATGGGTCAACGACTCTTACGCTCTTGATACCAAGTGAATGGCAGAGCATTTCAAGGTCAACGGCATAAGCAGGGTCGCCCTTAAGGTTTTTACCGGTTGTAGGGTTCTGCTGATGACCCGTCATACCTGTGATAGAGTTATCGAGAATGATAACAGTTGAATTTGTGGAGTTATATGCAACGTTCACAAGACCTGTCATACCGCTGTGCATGAATGTAGAGTCGCCGATAACGGCAACAGACTTCTTCTCTGCCTCTGCGCCTATTGCTTTGTTGAAGCCGTGAAGTCCGCTGATAGAAGCACCCATGCAGATAGTTGAATCCATAGCACAAAGCGGAGCTGTTGCGCCGAGAGTGTAACAGCCGATATCGCCTGATACCATAACGCCTAGCTTATGCAGGCAATAGAACAGACCTCTGTGAGGACATCCCGGACACATAACAGGAGGTCTTACAGGCACGTTATCCTCAAATGTGATATACTCTGGCTTCTCGCCAAGTATCTTTTCGGCAACGATAGTCTGTGATATCTCGCCCATAAGGCTGAAAAGCTCCTTGCCGATAACGTTCACGCCGTTCTTTTTGCAGTGTGTTTCGATAACATCGTCAAGCTCCTCGATAACATAGACCTTTTCGCACTTTGCAGCAAAGTCCTTTATTATCTGAATTGGCATTGGGTTTACGATACCGAGCTTAAGATATGAAGCCTTGTCGCCCAGAGCCTCTTTAGCATACTGATATGAGATACCGCTTGTGATAACGCCTATCTTTGTATCGTTCATCTCTACCTTGTTGAGCGGTGAATTTTCAGCATAATCAGCAATAGCTTTCATTCTTGCTTCAACAACAGGGTGACGGCGGATAGCGTTACCAGGCATCATAACATACTTCTGGATATTCTTTTCATATGGGATATTCTCCCTTTCCTCTCTCTCGCAAAGCTCAACGGCTGACTGAGAGTGAGAAACTCTTGTGGAAAGTCTTACGATAACAGGAACATCGAACTTTTCAGAAAGCTCGAAAGCAGCCTTAGCAAACTCCTTGCATTCCCCTGAATCGGAAGGCTCTATCATCATTGTCTTAGAAGCGATAGCGTGGTGACGTGAATCCTGCTCGTTCTGTGACGAGTGCATACCAGGGTCATCGGCGACAGCTATTACCATACCTGCCGTTACGCCTGTGTAGCCTGCTGTGTAAAGAGGGTCAGCGGCAACGTTAAGACCAACGTGCTTCATTCCGCAGAAGCTTCTTGCACCGCCTATAGAAGCGCCAAGAGCCACTTCCATTGCCACCTTTTCATTAGGCGCCCACTCAGCATATACCTCGTCATATTTTGCAACAGCTTCTGTTATCTCAGTTGACGGAGTGCCGGGGTAAGATGATACCACCTTACAGCCTGCCTCATACAGACCTCTTGCAAACGCCTCGTTTCCAAGCATTAGTTTTTTCATACAATAAATCTTTCCTTTCACTGCACCGACCATTTTTTCGTGGTCGGTAAAAATAAACAATAATTAAAATAGACACAAATAATTATACCACAAATTTCACCAAAATGCAACAGCTTTTTTGATTTAAAGCACCAATAGAGTGTTATAAAAAGTTTGCTTACGGCAATTTTGTCAGTTTGCATAAAATATCAAGGGAGCTTCTGTGCAAAAATTTATGCCAGCTTACACGTTTTGAGCAACAAAAAATAAATTGCCGCCATGCGATACCATAATTTCTCATTTTTCACTCCTCACTCCTCATTCCTCATTCCTCATTCTCACCTCCTCACTTGTTAAAAAAATTGTACTTGAAAAAAGAGCATAAATGTTGTATAATAACAAAGTATACTTATATTTACGTTCGGAGGATATACATAATGAAAAAATACACACTTGACGAGGTCTACACTGCCGATATGACAGCGTTTCAGAGAGAAAGATATAACAGAGTTGCAGATGAATTTGAAAAGCTTTTCGGTGAAAAGCCAACTGCTTTCTTCTCAGCTCCGGGCAGAACTGAGGTAGGCGGCAACCACACCGACCACAACTTCGGCTGTGTCCTTGCGGCAGGCGTTTCACTTGACGTTATTGCTGCTGTCGCTCCTGACACCGAAGAGAACGTTATTACCATACAGTCTGAGGGCTTCCCAATGGACACTGTAAACGTTGATGATGACACTATCTACGAGGAGCAGAAAAACACATCTGCGGCACTTATAAGAGGTATGTCCGCAGGCTTTAAGAAGAATGGTCACAATGTCGGGGGCTTCAAGGCTTATGCTACTTCAAACGTGCTAAAAGGCTCTGGACTTTCTTCATCTGCGGCTTATGAAGTGCTTATCGGCACTATCCTCAATGGTCTTTACAACGAGGGCGAGGTATCTGCTGTGGAAATAGCTCAGATAGCTCAGTTTGCGGAAAATGTATATTTTGGCAAGCCGTCAGGTCTTATGGACCAAATGGCTTCATCAGTAGGCGGATTTATCACTATCGACTTTGCTGACGAAAAGCACCCTGTTATCGACTCTGTAAAGTTCGATTTCACAAAAAGCGGTCACGCACTGTGTATCGTTGACACAAAGGGCAACCATGCCGACCTCACCCCTGAGTATGCGGCTATCCCTGCGGAAATGAAGTCTGTTGCGGCTTTCTTCGGCAAAAAGGTGCTGAGAGAGATCACAAAGGAACAGCTTCTTGAAAACATCTGTGCTGTTAGAGAAAAGTGCAGTGACAGAGCTGTGCTTAGAGCGCTCCACTTCTTTGACGATAACGAGAGAGTTGGCAAGGAAGCTTCCGCACTTTCAGAGGGCGACTTTGACGCTTTCCTGAGCCTTATCAATGAATCAGGCGATTCATCATTCAAATATCTTCAGAACATCTATGCTTCTTCTGCCCCAAACGAGCAGGGTCTTTCACTTGCTCTGTATCTTGCAAAGCAGGCTCTTGGCGGTGAGGGTGCTTGCAGAGTTCACGGCGGTGGCTTTGCAGGAACTATCCAAGCGTTCGTACCTGAAAAGAAGCTTGAAGCTTTCAAGGCTGAAATGGAGAGAGTATTCGGTGAAGGCTCATGCTATGTGCTGTCCATAAGACCTGTTGGCGGCGTGCAGATCGACCTTTAATATAGGAGTTGTCATGAAAAATCCATTTGCAGGCTTGAAGAAAAAGCAGGTGAAGTTGCAGTTTTCCACCTGCGGAGAGATAATGATAGACGGACTTCCCTTTGCTTTCGGAGTGGAGAGTGCAGGGAAAGCGTCAGACAAAGGGCTTTGCGTTTCGATATCCGGTGAAGCTGTCAATGACGGACGTGTTACCTTTTCAAACCTTGAATACTACGAAAAACATGGCGGAAGGATAACCCTTGTGAAGCATGGCTTTTCACTTGTCACCAAAAAGGACGGCAAGAAAATTTATCAGGCGAAGTTTACCAAAATACCTATCACCGAAAAGGACACCTCAGTGCTTTTCAGAAAGCTCACCGAGGAAGAGGTCGTCCAACGGCTCAACTGTGAGATAGCTTTTAAGGTGACCCCTCATTTCAGCGGTGAGGACACACCCGAAGTCATGCTCACAGTTTATCCTTATGAAAATATGCTTACAGGGTCGGCTGTGCAGTGGCTAAAGGTCACGTCTGACAAGGACTATTTTCTGCACAAATATTCTAATAAATAACAGGAGAGTTTATCCCATATGAGAATGAGAAGAAAGAAAAATCTTGAGGCACGTCTTGAAGCCTGCGGAGATTATATTTTATATCTTGACCGTGACGAGAAGAATTTTCAGGACAAATCAAACAAACAGCTTATTGACTTTGAGAAGATCTTCGGAAACAGCAATCCCCTTGTGCTGGAGATAGGCTGTGGAAAGGGTCAGTTTGCAAGAGAGATAGCAAAGAGAAATCCTGACAAGAATTTCCTTGCAGTAGAAAAAAGCAGTAACGTTATAGTTGACGCCGCACAAATGGCTATAGACGAGGGCATACCGAACCTGAGATTTGCAAGGGGCGAGGCTGAATATCTGGATTGCTTTATCCCTGAAAAGTCAGTGGAGTGTATCTACCTTAACTTTAGCTGTCCGTATCCTAAAAATACATATGCACGTCATAGGCTCACATACCGAGCTTTTCTTGAAATATACAGACGTATTCTTGTGGACAAAGGCGAGATATACCAAAAGACCGACAATATGCACTTCTTTGAGTTCTCCTTGGAGGAGTTCTCTGCGGCAAATTACGGACTTAAAAACATTTCTCTCGACCTTCACAACAGCGGCTTCGAGGGCAATATCGTAACGGAATATGAGAAGAAATTCTCAGACATGGGTATGCCTATCTACAGATTGGAGGCGTTCGTAAAATAATGAGCGAGCATATAAATCCAATTGTCAGCGAGGAAGATATGGGTGCTGACGGCAAGCTTCGCAAATGGTCAACAGGTAGAAAAGCCAAGTGGATAATTTGGATAGTCATAATCTTAGCAGCAGCACTCGGCTTCTGGCATCAGCACTATATGCGCTCCGACAGCCAGATAAAAGCCGTTTTCAATGACAATAAGGCTAACTTTCAGACCACTGCGGAGTTTATGATAGAAAGCATTTCATGCGAAAAGCCGACACTACCAAAGGGCAAATGCTCCATTAAATCGCTCACTGAAAACAATGCCTGCAAGTCTGTGAAGAAAAAGCTTGAGGAGCTGGAGCGCAGAAATATCACATATATCGACTGTGACGGCTTGACAGTGAAATTCTATACCATTTACGATCACTACTATATTTACCGCTCACCCCTAAGTTCATCAGGGGGCGAGGATAACCTCGGTGACGGGTGGTCTTATGTAAAAACAAGTAAAAGTTAACAACAAAGAAACAACCCTAGTCCAATAACGAGTAGAGAGATAAAAAGAACGACCTGCATTGCAAGTCGTTCTCTTTTTATGCAATAATATTTATCTGCAAATTAGTTGTTGATGAGCTTCTCGTCATCATTGTTCCAGCTGTAGAGCTTTCTGATCTCCTTACCAACCTTCTCAGAAGGATGCTCAGCATGGAGCTTTCTCATAGCCTTGAAGTGTACCTGTGAACCAGCGTCGCTCATATCAAGGAGGAAGTCCTTAGCGAATGTACCGTCCTGAATGTCAGAAAGAACCTTCTTCATAGCCTTCTTAGTGTCCTCAGTAACGATCTTTGGACCTGTGATGTAGTCGCCGTACTCAGCTGTGTTAGAGATAGAATATCTCATGCCCTCAAAACCTGACTGATAGATAAGGTCAACGATGAGCTTCATCTCATGGATACACTCAAAGTATGCGTTTCTTGGGTCATAACCGGCTTCGCAAAGTGTTTCAAAACCAGCCTGCATAAGTGCGCAAACACCACCGCAGAGAACAGCCTGCTCACCGAAGAGGTCTGTCTCTGTTTCTGTTCTGAATGTTGTTTCAAGAACACCTGCTCTTGCTCCGCCGATACCAAGTGCATATGCAAGTCCGATATCCTGTGCGTTGCCTGTTGCGTCCTGCTCAACTGCGATAAGGCAAGGTGTACCCTTACCAGCCTGATACTCAGAACGTACTGTGTGACCAGGAGCCTTAGGTGCGATCATGATAACATTGACATTCTTTGGTGGTACGATGCAGCCAAAGTGAATGTTAAAGCCGTGTGCGAATGCAAGAGTCTTACCCTCTGTGAGGTATGGCTCGATAGATTTCTTATAAAGTGCAGCCTGCTTCTCATCAGGAATAAGGATCATGATGATGTCAGATGTCTTTGCAGCTTCCTCAGTTGTCATAACTGTAAGACCCTGCTGCTCAGCCTTTGCCCAGCTCTTAGAACCTTCGTAAAGACCTACTACTACGTCAACGCCGCTCTCCTTAAGGTTGAGTGCATGAGCGTGACCCTGTGAACCGTAACCGATAATGGCAACTCTCTTACCCTTGAGTACGTTAATGTCGCAATCCTGCTGATAGAATATTCTTGCCTGTGCCATTGTTAATTCCTCCAAATTCAGAAATTTAAGATTTATTTTATGTAGCCTTTCGGCTATATAATCAAAGTTTATTTGCCTGCGTTGAATGTATCAGAGCCTTTCTCTATTGCAATAGTGCCTGTTCTTACCATTTCGATTATTCCGTAAGGTGCTATGACCTCCTCAAATCTGCAAAGGTGAGCGTAAGTGTCGCAAAGTTCCAACGTCATCGTCGTAAGCGTTATATCCATGACCTTAGCCCCTGTGATATCCGCAATAGTCATTATCTCACTGCGTCTGTTTGCGACCGCAGACACCTTGACTATCATAAGCTCTCTTGCGAGATACTCATTAGCCTCAAAAGTCTTTACCTTGATGACCTCTATAAGCTTATTGAGCTGTTTCTCGATCTGCTCAACTGTATGCTCGTCACCGTCAGCAACTATCGTTATTCTTGAAACGTCAGGGTCATGAGTCGGACCTACTGCAAGGCTCTCGATATTGAACCCACGTCTTGAAAACAGTCCGGAAATTCTTGATAGAACACCGCTGTGGTTTTCTACAAGAACTGAGATCGTATGTTTCATAAATCAACCTCCATAAGGAAACCTTTCCTTAATATTTTATTATATCAGTTTATTATTAAGATTTCTTGAACGCAAACGCTATATACTGTAAACGCTACAGATAGTTAAAATATTGGCCTTATAATGTTGGCATATCCTTATCCACAACGACTTCAACAAGGCATATACCCTTATGTTCAGCAAGCATTTCGACGCCCTTTTCCATAGTATCATCGTCATAAACTCTCATTGCAGGTATGCCATAAGCTTCTGCAAGCTTGATAAAGTCAGGAGAGCCGTCAAGAAAAACTGCTGTCTGTCTGTCATGATAGCCGTTTGTCTGAAGCTCTCTTACCATGCCAAGGCGGTTGTTTGTCATTACTACCACCTTTATATCAACGCCGAACTGAACGGCTGTTGCAAGCTCCATGAACGACATCTGAAAAGCTCCGTCACCGCATATAGCAACTGTTGCCCTGCTGTTGTCAGCCATTTTTGCACCTATTGCCGCAGGCACAGAATAGCCCATCGTACCCATGCCGCCTGAGGTAAGAAGTCTGCCCTCTTTGCAGAATTTATACTCAGTGCAGGTCCATATCTGATTTTGTCCAACGTCTGCCACTACAGTAACGTTGGCAGGCATTTTCTTTGCCAGCCTGTCGATAAACACCCTCGGATTGACAGTACCCTTTGCAGGCTCAACATACTTTCTTTCGCCCCCAAGGGTCTTGATGTGAGCTATCCACTCATCGTGCTTCATAGGCTTTGCAAGCTCCGTCATTTGCTGTAAAACAAGCTTTGCGTCGCCAACGAGAGGCAGGTCCGCACCGATATTCTTGCCTATCTCCGCAGGGTCGATATCTATATGTATTATCTTAGTAGTTTTCTCCAGAGCCAAAGGTGTTTTAACGGCTCTGTCGCCAACTCTTGCGCCCACAAGGAACAGCACGTCGCACTCGTTCACAGCGGCGTTTGCCATTTTAACACCGTGAGTTCCTATCATGCCGCAGAAAAGCTGGTCGTCATCAGGGAAAACAGAAATGCCCATCATAGTTGTGATAACAGGTATCTGCATAAGGTCGGCAAGCTCTCTTATCTCATTCTCAGCGTGAGCGGCAAAAACACCTCCGCCAATACAGATAAGTGGCTTCTCAGCCTCTTCCAACGCCGCCATTACACGCCTTACCTGAACGTAGTTGCCCTTTGTGGTAGGCTTATAGCTTCTTATCTCGCACTTTTCAGGATACTCAAAGTCGATAACAGACTTCTGAACGTCCATAGGAATATCTATAAGCACAGGACCCGGTCTGCCGGTGCCTGCAATATAGAAAGCTTCCTTGAAAACTCTTGCAGTGTCCTCAGGGTCTTTGAGAAGATAGCTGTGCTTAACGAACGGCTCAGCAGAGCCTGTAATGTCAGCCTCCTGAAAAACGTCAGAGCCTATCTGGTCGGTATTCACCTGACCTGTTATGCACACGATAGGTATAGAATCCGCATAAGCGGTAGCAATAGCAGTAATAAGATTAGTTGCACCCGGACCTGATGTAGCGATACAGACCGCAGGCTTACCTGAAATTCGTGCATAGCCGTTAGCCGCATGACCGCCGTTAGCTTCCTGTCTCACAAGCACCTGCCTGATGTCGTTTTCAGCATCCAGCAAAGCGTCATAGAAAGGACAGATAGCAGCTCCGGGATAGCCAAAGACGACTTTTACGTTCTCAGCTTTCAAACATTCAACCATAGCCTGACTTACAGTCATCTTCATAATAAAGTCGCCTCCATAAAAAATTTTATGTATAAATTATCATATAAAGTGATAAAACATACAAAGCTGTGATTTATTATACCATATTTATAAGATTTCGTCAAGTATCGTTAGCATACGAAGGAATATTTATGCTTAAAAAAATTTCGCAAAAAAATTTGAAAAAGGGGTTGACAAGACAGATGAACTGTGCTATAATAATTAAGTCGCTGAGAGAGAACGACACAAAAACAAATAACTAATGTGGACAGGTGTCCGAGTGGTTTAAGGAGCTGGTCTTGAAAACCAGTGATACGGCAACGTACCGTGGGTTCGAATCCCACCCTGTCCGCCACATTTTTTATATATACAGGTTTGCGGATTTACCCAAGTGGTGAAGGGGCTCCCCTGCTAAGGGAGTAGGTCTGGAAACGGGCGCGAGAGTTCAAATCTCTCAATCCGCGCCAGCAAAAGTATATGCTTTTGCTTGTATCCGCTTTACATTATGTAGAGCGGATTTTTTATTGCATAAATACTAAAATGCTGCAGAGAAGCTTTTGTCCTCTGTGGTATTTTTTTGCACAAAAAAGCTGCCGTACCAAAAGGCACAGCAGCTTTTATACTATATAATAGTATCAGAGTTATTGATTATTCCTTTGGACCTGCAGATACAAGAGCCTTACCTGCTGGGTTGCCCTCATACTTAGCAAAGTTCTTAACAAATCTGCTTGCAAGATCCTTAGCCTTTGTCTCCCACTCGGAAGCGTCAGCATATGTGTCACGAGGATCGAGAATTGCAGGATCAACGCCTGGAAGCTCTGTTGGAACTTCAAAGTCAAAGTGTGGTATCTTCTTTGTAGGTGCGTTGAGAATATCGCCGTTAAGGATAGCGTCGATAATTCCACGAGTATCCTTGATAGAGATTCTCTTGCCTGTGCCGTTCCAACCTGTGTTTACCAGGTATGCCTTAGCACCGCTCTTCTCCATCTTCTTAACAAGCTCTTCAGCATACTTTGTTGGGTGAAGCTCAAGGAAAGCCTGACCGAAGCAAGCTGAGAATGTTGGTGTAGGCTCAGTGATTCCACGCTCTGTACCTGCAAGCTTTGCAGTAAAGCCAGAGAGGAAGTAATACTGTGTCTGCTCTGGTGTGAGGATAGATACTGGAGGCAGTACGCCAAATGCGTCTGCTGAAAGGAAGATAACGTTCTTTGCAGCAGGTGCAGAAGAAATAGGTCTTACAATGTTCTTGATGTGGTCGATAGGATAAGATACACGAGTGTTCTCTGTAACGCTCTTATCAGCAAAGTCGATCTTGCCGTTCTCGTCAAGAGTTACGTTCTCAAGAAGAGCATCTCTTCTGATAGCGTTGTAGATATCAGGCTCAGATTCCTTATCAAGGTTGATTACCTTAGCATAGCAGCCGCCCTCGAAGTTGAATACTCCGTTGTCGTCCCAGCCGTGCTCGTCGTCACCGATAAGAAGTCTCTTAGGGTCTGTAGAAAGTGTTGTCTTACCTGTACCGGACAGACCAAAGAAGATAGCTGTGTTCTCACCGTTCTTATCTGTGTTAGCTGAGCAGTGCATTGAAGCCATGCCCTTGAGTGGAAGGAAGTAGTTCATCATTGAGAACATACCCTTCTTCATCTCTCCGCCGTACCAAGTGTTGATGATTACCTGCTCACGGCTTGTGATGTTGAACATAACTGCTGTCTCAGAGTTAAGACCAAGCTCCTTATAGTTCTCTACCTTAGCCTTTGAAGCGTTGTATACAACGAAGTCAGGCTCAAAGTTCTCAAGCTCCTCAGCAGTTGGCTTGATGAACATATTTGTTACAAAGTGAGCCTGCCAAGCAACCTCAACGATGAAACGGATAGCCATTCTTGTATCCTTGTTAGCGCCGCAGAATGCGTCAACTACGAAAAGTCTCTTATTTGAAAGTTCCTTGATAGCGAGTTCCTTAACAGACTTCCAAGCCTCCTGAGAAGCTGGGTGGTTGTCGTTCTTGTACTCGTCAGAAGTCCACCAAACAGTGTCCTTAGAATTTTCGTCCATAACGATGAACTTATCTTTAGGTGAACGGCCTGTATAAACGCCTGTCATAACGTTTACTGCGCCAAGCTCACTTTCCTGACCCTTTTCATAGCCTTCGAGTGTTGGCTTTGTTTCTTCCTCGAACAGCTGCTCGTAAGAAGGGTTGTAAACAACTTCTGTAGTTCCGGTGATACCGTACTTGCTCAAATCGATCTTTGACATGTTGCAATAACTCCTTTTCAAAAAAATATCGTTAATAGGCGCTATAATGAAACAGCACACGCTGAAGCATTCATTTTCTTTCCTTATTATAAAGCATAAGCTATACAGAAATTCATCTGACAATTGAAAACACACTGTCAGCATTTCATGCTGTGCTCCTATTACAGCAATATAATTATACCACATATTTTTCTGAATTGCAAGGGTAAACGCAGATTTTGTGAGCTGATTTTTTACATTTCGTTTAAATCTATGATGATTTTTTATGAATAAATGTAATTTCATGGTATAAAATAGATAATAAAAGATATTGACTATTGTCAAGGGTTAGCTCAGGCTTATGCAGACCGTTTTGCATTATCGATATAAAATAATTGCATTTTTATACTTCTTTGCAAAAAAACGCCCCAAATTATGCAGGCAAATCCCGCTTCCCTGCAAACAGAAAAAAGGCAGTCCACAAGGAACTGCCCTTCTCCGAAATATCAACAATAGGGGAGATCTTATTTACTTTTTCTTCTTAGCCATGACCACAGCCGCACCGCTCAGAAGTGCAAGAGCAAATGCTCCGCCTGCAACGCCGGTCGATGGGTTTGTGTTTGAAGCGTTTGAAGCTGCCTTTGAGCTGCTGTCTGACTTGCTGTCAGTTGCCTTGCTGTCAGTTGCCTTGTTGTCAGAAGATGAGCTGTCGGAAGCAGAACTGCTCGTATCTGACGAAGCATCAGAACTGCTTACGCTGTCAGGCTGTGAAGAAG
>NZ_QTVE01000002.1:206951-249672 GCF_003460465.1 Ruminococcus sp. AF37-20
GCATCAGAACTGCTTACGCTGTCAGGCTGTGAAGAAGCAGGTGTTTTCTTTACAAGGTTTGCCACAGCGTCATTTATAGCCTTTGCCATAGCGTCCACGTCAGCCTGCTCTGTGATGTTCTTTGTTCTGTCGATAGCGGCAAGAGCCTTTTCGACTGCTGAGAAGTCCTCATAATCGTCCTTGTTGAGAGCCTTTGCAGCTTTTTCTGCCTTGTCAAGCTCTGTATAGTCTGCTGACTTGTAAACAAGTGCTGCAACGGCATCGTTTATGTCTTTCGCCATTTTGTCAACATCTGACTGCTGTGTAAGGTTTTTAGTTCTGTCGATAGCTTCAAGTGCCTTTTCTACGGCTGTAAAGTCCACATAGTTGTCCTTATTAAGAGCCTTTGCAGTTTCTTCTGCCTTGTCAAGCTCTGTATAATCTGCCTTTGCATACTCAAATACAGCCGAACTGTCTCTATGAACTGCGAATGGTTTTTCACATTCATCAGTATGGAATGTACCGCCCTTTATCTCGCACTTTTCGCAATCGTTAAGGAAAATTCCTATGTCACCACCGAGTGTGATATCTCCGCCGGAAATTACCGCATTCTTAGTATTGCCTGAACCAACATAGATATCTGCAAGTTTACCATTGATATCTAACTTTCCGTCCTCTATGATCAAGCCTGTCTTAGGCTCAGGAGCGCCTATGCCAACAACAAACAGACCTATTCTTCCGGCCTTAACATTGACCTCTCCGCCGTATATCTCAATAGAACCGTTAGCATACAGACCATCGTTCCAACCATCTTCAGGGTCTGCCATAGTTGTATCAATATTCACAGCCGCTTCCATTACTTTTATGGTATACAAAGTAATGGCTGCACCGCCCTGAATATCAACTGTACCTGACTCAAAGGTAATATTAGGCTGATCCATTACTGGAAGGTTGCCTGTTTCTTCAAGATTAAGCACACTGTCCTTAGTCTTTCCACTTAGTACTACACCGGTATCTTTTGCGCTTCCTTTTCTCGAAATAACTGTAGTGCCTGAGGTCATCTTGTTATCTCCTGAGAAAACTATATTAGTAACTTTTTCTCCGTCAACAATGACACAAGACTTTTTCGCCGTCGAAAAATCAACATTGTCAAGTGTAAGAGTAGAAGTTGCTGCGTCCCAGCTCCAGCCCTCGTCTTCATTTTTCTGATCGTTCTGAAATTCTGACGTTGTAAGGTCAAGAGTTGTAGTTCTCTGCTGATTTGCCGCAAAAGCATTTATTGCAGGCAAAGATGCCATACATATGACCGTTGCGAGCATTGTGCTAAAAATTCTTGTCTTTTTCATATTTTATCCTCCCGAAATATACTATTTCATATCATATTTGCATTGCGTTATAAAACCGCCCTGCTTATAATTATGATAGCAGAACAGTAATAATTTTTCAACTATTTTGACACAAACGGTCAAAAACCTGCACAAGTGGTATTCATTTAGACAAATAATGTATGAAAGTCCCACTTAATTGCTTTATATATCTATTTAATGGATATATTACTTTTTCTTCTTAGCCATGACCACAGCCGCACCGCTCAGAAGTGCAAGAGCAAATGCTCCGCCTGCAACGCCGGTCGATGGGTTTGTGTTTGAAGCGTTTGAAGCTGCCTTTGAGCTGCTGTCTGACTTGCTGTCAGTTGCCTTGCTGTCAGTTGCCTTGTTGTCAGAAGATGAGCTGTCGGAAGCAGAACTGCTCGTATCTGACGAAGCATCAGAACTGCTTACGCTGTCAGGCTGTGAAGAAGCAGGTGTTTTCTTTACAAGGTTTGCCACAGCGTCATTTATAGCCTTTGCCATAGCGTCCACATCAGCCTGCTCTGTGATGTTCTTTGTTCTGTCAATAGCGGCAAGAGCCTTTTCGACTTCTGAGAAGTCCTCATAATCGTCCTTGTTGAGAGCCTTTGCGGCTTTCTCTGCCTTGTCAAGCTCTGTATAGTCTGCTGACTTGTATGCAAGGTCAAAAGCCTGTGTATGTGTTGCGATATCTGCTGAAATAGTTATTTCCTTGCTGAGAAGCTCGCAATCGTCAGCAGTTACCTCTACTGTGTAAGTACCTGCTGTAAGCATTGCAGTGTTGCCTGTTATCTCTTTTCCGTCTACCTTTATTACAACATTTTTCAGGTCAGCAGGTGTTACTTCAAAATCAACTGCATATTCCTTAGTTGGCAGTACAGGCGTTTTTCCCTCAACATACTGATACTTTGCACCGTCGGCTGTCAGCTCGTCATAAAATTCCTTTGTTGTCATATAGTCATATGCTTTAGCCTTGCCTGCTTCTTTATTTGAACCGCAAGCTTCAACATTTTCTGTTTCTGTGAAATAGTTGTTTTTAAAGTCAGTTGTAGACGAGGAATCCTTCCCCACTATTCCGCCGAAACGTGTATATGGCTTTTTGGCTGAGTACTGTGAAAGGTCAATTTCTCCTGCAAAATAGCAATCACTTACAGAACCGCCGGCTACTGAACCAACGATACCGCCTACATCTGTGGTTCCGTTGCCAACCGGCGTGAGTTTTCCTGTAACATAGCTGTTTATAACCTTGGAATCGCCATACAAACGTCCTACGATACCGCCGGCGTTTGGTGCAGCATATACCATATCGCCTGTGCTTGAACAATAGCGGACTTCCGTTCCAATCTGCGCATATCCAACTATACCGCCGACATAAACACTTCCGTTGTCGCCTGAGATAGTTATGTCTGCTGTGTTCTCACAATATTCAAAAGTTGTGCCGTATGCCTGACCTACCATGCCTATGAAGCCATAAACATATTTGCCGTTATTGTTGAACGATACGTTTGACACACAATCAGAAATAGTACAATCACCTGCAAATCCTGCAATAGTGCCATAAACAGTATATTCGTTATCAGTATTTGTCACATCCAGATTTCCCTCTATAGTCAGACCTGATACCTCTGCTTCCTCGATATCGCCAAAGAAACCGACCAACAAATCTTTACCATAAATAGACGTAAAATCAATGTTTGAAATAGTATGACCGTTTCCGTAGAATTTGCCGCTGAAACAATGTTCAATATAGCCGTTTTCATCGAAAACGTTTCCGATAGGCGTCCATACAACACCTGTCAAGTCAAGGTCATTTTCAAGAACAACAACTGCGTCTTTATTCTTGTCATAATCTCCGTTGTTTACCGCTTTTGAAAACGCCAACAGGTCGTCAACAGTTTTTATCACCGTCTTATTGTCGTCTGCAAATGCCGTTGTCGGCACAAACAAAAGACAGCCCGTCACCAAAAGACTTAAAATTTTCTTTTTCATTCTAATTCCTCCATAATATTTTTCGTTGTTGATATTTCTTTTTTACTAAGAACATAACTTTACACGATTATTTTAACACAGGCTACACACTTTGTCAATAAAATTAGCACAAACGGTCAAAAATCTGCACAAGCGGTAACAAAATAAATGAATAATACTTGAATTTTGCTTTGATGTGTGTTATTATATATTAAGAAATCATGTATAAGAAAGGATTTTTACAGTATGAGAGTGGCATTGGTAGACGATAATAAAAACGACCTTGCACTTCTTCATGAATATATTTCCGAACAAACCGCTCACAGCTGTCAGATAGATACGTTTTCAAGCGGAGAAAGCTTTTTGTCATGTTGGCAGATGGGAGCTTATGATCTGGTGGTGCTTGATATATTCATGGGGAAAATGACAGGGATAGAGGTCGCAGAAAAGCTTCGTGAAAAAGACAAAAACGTGCATATCGCATTCGGCACTTCAAGCAACGAGTTTGCAAGCGAAAGCTACGACCTCAACGCTTGCTACTATCTTTGCAAGCCCTTTCAGGCTGACAAAATAAAAGCCATGCTTGACCGGATCGGTTCTGATGAAATTGATCGTATGCGTTCCGTTAAGCTTCCCGACGGTCAGAACGTGATACTCAGAAATGTTATCTACATAGACTGTGCGTCACATATCGTGACAATCCATTGCACAGACGGCGAAAGCATAGTTTCAAGAAATTCTTTTGCTGAGATCGAGAGCATTTTTTGCAGTCATTCATACTTTTACACCTCCACCAAAGGCGTCATCGTGAATTTTTATGAGATAGCCCAGCAAAAAAGTGACCTTTTCATAATGAGCGACGGCACACATATCCCCATAAGTCGCCGAAAATCCAGAGAAACATTAGACGCCTTCGCTCAGTTTCGCTTCAGTGATCTGCGAAAAGGCGGTGAGCAGTAATGCCTCCTTTATACCGCCTTGTGGAAGTGGGCATATATTCCCTTCTGAATTTTCTGCCATTTATGGTGCTTGCCCTTTATCCCTTCCGGCATAGGCTTCGCTTTTCCAAAACAGCTACTGCGGGACTTGTTGTGGCTCTTTCATTGGTGCAGATCTTCTTAGGCTGGCAGGCGGCATTTTTCAGCACAAATGCAGGTCTGTTAAGTGCAGTCAGCACCCTGCTCTATGCGGCTTTTTACTTTTTCGCTGTGAAGGTCAAGGTCGGCAAAACAGGCTTCACACTGCTTCTGCTTTCAAATAACGCAAGCTTTATCGTCATTACCTCAAAATGTCTGGAGGGCATTCTGTTCCCGTCACTTGCCTATGAATCATACCGCTGGTCGTTTTCCCTTTGTATGCTTATGACAGAAGCCGTGGTATGGGGGCCTCTTTTTATCTACATGAAGAAGGTCTACACACCTGCGGTGGAAAGAGAGCCGTCAGGTCTGGAGTGGCGCTATCTTTGGCTTATCCCATTTACGTTCTATATAATATGGTACTATACTCTCTACGGCAACTCTGCGAAAACCAGCCTAGAGCTTGCTCTGGAGCCAAAGAACACCATAGCTCTTTTCTTTATAAACGCAG
This sequence comes from Ruminococcus sp. AF37-20, assembly GCF_003460465.1. Classification (NCBI taxonomy): domain Bacteria; kingdom Bacillati; phylum Bacillota; class Clostridia; order Eubacteriales; family Oscillospiraceae; genus Ruminococcus; species Ruminococcus sp. AF37-20. Next base: position 211,835 of record NZ_QTVE01000002.1, read on the forward strand.
GGGCGTTTCTGGTGTATTACATCGTGGCACGGCTGGTCATCGAACAGCAGAAAAATCTGCGGCTTCAGGAAAATAACCACCTGCTTGAAATGCAGAACCTGCAATATGACTATTTGCAGGATAAGATAAAAGAAACAAGACGCTATAAGCATGATGTCAGACATCATATCGCTCTTATGCAGGAGCTGCTGAAAAAGGGCGAATGCGATAAGCTTTCGGAATATCTCAACGCTTTCAGGGATTCTATGCCCGATATATCAGAACGCATTTACTGCAAAAACACATCTGTAAGCGCACTTCTTGCATATTTTGCTCAAATAGCGGAAAGCAGCGGCATTGAATACAAGGTGAGCGCTGACATCCCGGAGGATATAAAAATAGACATAACCGACCTCTCTGTGCTTTTCGGAAATCTTATCGAAAACGCCATTCACGGCTGCGTGTCTGACAGTGCAAAGAATAAAAAAATAATAATCAGAGCAAAGGCTGACAGCTATTCCCTTTGCCTTGCGGTGGACAACACCTTCACCGGAACTATCCTCACCGACCCAGAAGGCGGTTTCCTTTCCTCAAAACGCAAAGGCAAAGGGATCGGCACAGAGTCTGTCAAGAACATTGCCGCCAAATACAATGGCGTAGCTAAATTTGAATACGGTGACGGAATGTTTTACGCTTCCGTAATGCTGAACATATGAAAAAGGCGGAAAGCTCCCAAAGAGCCTCCGCTTTTTCTGTTTTATCGTCCTCCAAGCTTTACATTTTCAAATGTTGCCACCACAAATAATTCACATATCATTTATAAAATGTTTCTTGTATCTTTTGTGCAAAGTGCTATAATCTAGTTGAAAATACGGAGAGAATTCCGTATAAAGTTAATAAATCAAACAAATCGGAGGTAATTCATTATGATGGGAAGACTCAGGGCAATGCGTGAGCCGCTCAAATATGTTCAGGGCAGAGATGCTACACTTAAGTTTCATGAAGAAATGGGCTATATGGGCAAAAGGTGGCTGTTTGTATGTTCAAACAGTGGCTACAAAGCCTGTCATGACAAGATAGAAAAAAGCTTTGGCGAGCTTGACGATTACAGACGCTATGAAGTATTTGGCGGTATATCAAGCAAGGGCGAGATAGCCAAAATGGAAGAGATAGTAAAGGCTGACAACATCGACACAGTAGTTGCAGTTGGCGGCGGAAGCGCAGTTGATACTGCAAAAGCTACAGCATACTACACAGGCAAGCACATTGTTATCGTGCCTACAGTTGCGGCAACAGATGCGCCATGTACAGGTCTGTCAGTAATATACAATGATGACCACAGCTTTGACAAATATCTTTTCTACCCTACCAATCCAGACGCAGTAATGGTAGACACAACAGTTATCGCAAACGCACCTGTAAAGTTCCTTATTGCAGGCATGGGCGATGCACTTGGTACATATTTTGAGGGCAGAGCTTCCATAAGAACAGAGTCTGCAAGCCTTGAAGGCACAGGCATCACAAGAGCAGGACAGGCACTTGCAAGACTTTGCTATGACACGCTGAAAACATACGGCAAGCAGGCAGTTGAGGCTTGCAAGGTACACGCAGTTACACCTGCCCTTGAAGCTATCTGCGAGGCTAACGTATATCTTTCAGGTGTTGGAGCAGACAACGTAAACTGTGCGGCTGCACACTCGTTCTACAATGGCGTAACATCATTGGGAATCAAGCACGCAGACCACGGCTGTTGTGTAGCCCTTGGTACACTGGTTCAGCTTGTACTTGAGGGTGCGCCAAAGGAAGAGTTTGAAGAGGTACAGAACTTCTGCCTTGAAGTGGGACTTCCTGTCACACTCGAGGAGATAGGTGTAACTACACCTGAGCAGGTAGAAACTATCGCAAAGAACGCTTGTATCCCGGGCGAAACTATCCACAATCTTGCAGGCGACGTACAGCCTATCGAGCTTTATGACGCTATCATGCAGGCAGACGCAATGGGCAAGATAGCGCTGGGAAAATAAAGAATAGTGTATATTTAAAATAATATTGCCACCCACGGCTGATTTGGCTGTGGGTGGTTTTTTGTGCGAAAAATGTCCCTATGCAGTTTGTTGTTCTGCATAGGAGCAAAATATTAAAAGGAGTCTGAAAGCTAATTTATTGTATCGAAGCTATGTAATAAGCCAAGTCACTCTTAGGGTTGATATCGCTAAACTTTTTTTGTAGGGCTATCGTATGTTATTTTTACTATCGGTGTCATTTTTGCGTCCTCCACATCTAAAGCTATTTTCTTTGTGTGTCATAAAAGTGATTTTCATGAGCTGCATTTTGTGGGTGTCCAAAATTCTCATATCCCATCATTTTACCTTGCTTTCAGTATAGCATAATTGCCAGACAAAGGTATGTCCGTTTAAAATTAGTTTACTTTTACATTATAACCCTTTCTAGCGGTATATGCCAAGAAACAATACCAATATAAGCGTGATGACGACATCAAAAATCCTGCCCTGACGCAGAAAATAGTTGAGAGCGTATCGAAACTTTCAGAAAAAGACCAGCGATTGGTGCTTGAAGTTTCTGAAAGACTAGGAAAAGAATAATTTTTGAGGCCTCGAACTGCAATATCAAAGTAAAAATAAAACAGCGTACCGCAACCCAGCGATACGCTTTTTAAAATCCAATTATTTCTTAGTGGTCACATTTTTCACACTCGACCAAGCGCCGTAATACTTAGTACCCTTTACAGTTGTGTATGAACGAACACGAACGTAATATTTCTTTTTGCCCGAAAGCTTTGAAATAGTGGTCTTGTCGGTCTTGTTGTTTGTTATGGTAACTTTCTTTGCACTTGTGAACTTTGAGTTGGTAGCGTACTGTATCTCGTATCCAGTAGCCGAGCCTTTCTGCGCCCAATCCACAAAGAATGCCTTGCTCTTAGCCGTGAGCTTCTGTATCTGCTGCTTGGCAGGGTTTATCTTGAACGTCTTTGCGATAGTGCCTGTGTAAGAGCCTTTTCCTGTGATTTTTACAGTGGCAGTGCCTATTTTCTTGTTGTTTGAGTACGAAACTGTGTAGTCAGTACCATTTTTTAGCGTTTTGCCATTATATTTAACAGTAATGTTCTGAGTGATGTTCTTGCCAGTGAAAGCCTTTGTGGAAATGCCCGAAATGGTGGCTTTCTTAAAGTTGTTTTTGATACTGTAGGTCTTAGAAACTGAGCCTGTGTAATTGCCCTTGCCTGTGATTTTTACAGTAGCTGTTCCTACCTTGGTGTTGTTTGAATAGGAAACTGTGTAATCTGTACCATTCTTCAAAGTTTTGCCGTTTATCTTGACCGTTACACCAGGCTTCTTTGCCTTGCCGTCATATGCGTAGGTCGAAGTGGAAAGTGTCACGCTTGCCTTTGAGATGCTAATTCTTGAAAGTGCAGGGATTTCAGCCGTTTCAAGAACTTTCTTGCAGACTGTACATTCCTTGTGCTTTGAGCCTTTAACTCCGATAGAAGCCGCCTTGTCAGTTATCCAACCGCTTGACTTGTGACCTGTGGCATTTATCACTGTCTGAGCCTTGATAACAGTATTGCAAACTGAGCAATGTGAGCCGTCTGTTTTGCCTGCGGTGGTGCAGGTAGCAGAGTAGCCCTTGTCGGTAACTGCGGTGTGACCCTTTGCAGGAAGCTTTTCTGTAACTGTCGCATTGCACTTTGTGCAAGTCTTTATAGCAGAACCCTCTGATGTGCAGGTCGGTTGTTTTGTTACAACAGAATTTCCGTAGCTGTGACCTGTTGCCTTAGTTGTGTTGTCCTTGTATGAAGTACCGCAAACAGAACACTTGTGGAGTGTGTAGCCGTCAGCAGTGCAAGTAGGTGCAACAACTGTGGTTGTGTAGCTGTGGGAAAGCTTTGCAATTGTTTCTGTTACTGTTGCTCCGCACTGCGTACAAGTTTTTGTTTTTGTACCCTCTGATGTGCAGGTCGGCTGTTTTGTGATAACAGCACTGCCATATGTGTGGCTCGTGCATCCGCAGGTGAATTTGTATGTCTTTGCTACAGACGGATTGTATGTAGGATAAATTTTTACAGTGAGTGAACCGCCGTTTTTGAATGTGATGCGTCTGATGTCGTTAGAATAGTTTTCAAGCTTATTTACACTTACCATACTGCGATCAGAAAATTCAACTGTGTAATCTGTATCGTCATAAAGCCAGAAATCAATGCTGTCGCCCACGCTGAACTGAGTTTTGCTCAATACGCTTGAAAAGGTCGTATTCGAAAGGTCTGTGCGCCAATAAACAGTGGTAGAGGTCGGAACTGTGAATTTATTCACATAACCGCAAGACTTGCAGGTCTGTGTTACAGTGCCGTCAGTTTTTGATGCGTACTTTGTTTCGTAGTCATGACCTGTCTTGACATCAACCGTCTTTATATCGTCAAGATTTGATAGGTTCAGGGAGTTGAAGGTCACGTTATTTTTATCGTAAACATACCAAACTGCTCTGCCGTTTTTGATAACAGGCTGGCAATCTGAAAGGCTTCCCTCAAAGGTGTGTATACTGCCGTTTACTGTGCCGTCAGCGTTTAGCTTCACACAGCTTACCTTTGTATCTCTGGCCCACAGTAGCAAAAAGCTGTTATTATTTATCTTCACAAGCTGTGGAGCAGAAGCTGAGTCTGTACCCTCTGCATAAGAAGTTATCTTATTGAGCTTGTTTGTGGAAAGGTCCTTTGAAACAGCGGAAACATAGACGTTTCGTGTTTTTGACGTATTGATATAGTCAAGGTCAACTGTACTCTGTGCCACTATATAGCTTGATGATGACACATCAAAGCCGCCTATAGCCGCACCTGTATAGTTATAGTGACCGGAGGTATATTCAGGGTATGTTACAACGTCGATATTGCCGCCCTTTTCATAATAGCTTGGGAAGAATTTGCCTGTGGTAAAATCAGAATTATACTTCACCAGAACAGCAGAACGTGGATGAGCGTCACCATGGTCGAGGGCGACTATATGGTTGCCGTCGGTTTTTATAAACTGATTGAAGGAGTGGCTCACATAGCCATAATCAACGTTCATGATGCCGGTATATGAATCAGTGATAGTCATTGAAGGCATATCCACTTCAATGGTAACATTAGACTGATGATTATTGCCGTCGCTTGATTTATACATTTCGTGGCAGGTTCTCACAAGCAGGTGGTCACCGCTATGGGTCATTCTTGCCGAGCCTGCATCGAATGGAACTGTAGTGTTAGCTCCATACAGACCGCAGGACTTTATTTTGTTCCAATTCTTATCATACTTCGTTATACGGAAAACCTCGAGGGAGTCGTTTTGTTTCGGATTTTCCTGACCGCTAAGGACATAATAATTATTGCCGGAGTCATAGAAAGCACCAAAGATCGGCAGTTCATTGTCTATTAGCTTAGTGCTGAGCGGTTCAAAATCAGAGCTGTAATATTCCACAAGGAGCTTGCCCTCGATAGCGCCTGACTGGACACGCATATAATTGCCGTTGTCGCACACTGTCAGGTAAGATTTCACTGTGTCAGACCATTGCACATAGTCCTGAGCATTCACATTAGAGCCTGAATACGCAACACATTGCGCCACGGCAAAGGCACTGAACGATCCAGCAGACACAGCAGTAGAAACAGCCATTGCGCCAGACAGGACAATGCTCAACATTCTTTTCTTCATATTCATCAATTTCATCACCTCATACAAAAACTTTTAAACGAGAACACCTTTATATATATAATATCACAACGCAAAGCGTATGTCAATGAAAATAAGTTACAATGAGAATGATTTCAATAAATTCGTCATACACCAAAGGTCAACGCAGTAAAAAAGAGCCAAGAGGATACAAAACAGAAAAAAACGCCTTGACAAGGTTTGATGGGTGTGATATAATATTACAGTGGTATTTCGAGGTGTGGCTCAGTTTGGTAGAGCGCTGCGTTCGGGACGCAGAGGCCGTGGGTTCAAGTCCCGTCACCTCGACCAGTCACTCGCCATGACGGGCATTGTCCGTCATGGCTTTTTTATTATCAGAACTCAACGCCACAGGGGGAGTTTTTGTATTACCTAAACAAGTAGGGTTATGCTTTGAGGAACCGAAAAGCGTAACCCTTTTTATTTTGGTCGAAACGCAGACTTGAACCCACTGGTCAACGTTCTGTCGCCTCGACCAGTCACTCGCCGTGACGGGCATCGTCCGTCATGGCTTTTTTATTATCAGAACTTAACGCCGCAGGGGAAGTTTTTGTATGCTCCACATAGCAAACGTGCCTTATGACTAGCATTAAGGCACTTTATCGATTCAATCTTTCCCCAACCTCTCCGAAATCTCCAGCACAAGCTTCTGATCCTTCTCAGAAAGCCTCGATACGCTGTCCACGATCTTCTGCGTTAGTGCTGGATTTTTGCTGCCATCATCGAAAAACTGCTGATGATAAAGATATAGAGCAGATAAAACGAACCATGCTTGAACGTGTCGAAAGTATCGAGCCTAGAATAAGAGATTATGCAGAAGAATGGCATATCAACATATTCAGACAAAAAGATCTCCGTTGGAGATATAAGAAAAGCTCAGCTTATCACTACATATGGTGTTGGCGCTATATTTGACTTTAAGAATGATACTGTTATTATCGCTTCTACAGACGATTGGGACTATTCCCCTAATGGCGCTGATGAGGTAGAAAATCGAAAAATATTCAATTTTTTAAGGAGCTTCATCAGCTTTTTGACTTCTTCTTTTGTGATATGAGTTGTTACATCTTTAGATATCACGCCGTCTTTATCCAACAGCTTTATGCTGCTAAGCGTTTGTAGATATCCGCACCACATTGCATACAGCGCTCTGATTTTCACTTGTTCTACTTCTTCTTTCCAAAAAACAAATCAAACAGAATATCCACCACGTCTTTTACAAGAATGAATATCACCGCCGCCACCTGTCCCCCAAGAGAGCGGCGGTATCTACACTACGCTACTTTTCAGTAAGATATTCATTTCTGTCAAACAACTGCTCAATTGAAAGATTTTTAAACCTCGGAATGTTGTATCCAAACGGCGAGTTGAGAGCCTTTACAAAGTCTTTCGTATAGCCGTGATTTTTTAAAAGATTGTCCTCATACTTTATTTTATCTTCTTGCTTTGTGTCATCTTCCCTTTTCGTGATACAGCGCTGCATAACATAATGATAAATGGAGAAGTAAGAATCCACTGTACGAATATCTCCTATGTATTCTTTCAGTTCACGAACTACAGTAAGATGAGCAATACAGTTGCGGTATTTTCTTGTCATGCTGCTGTCTGCATTATTGATATCAACTTCAACGCACTTGCGCAGCCGCTTGTTCTTTTTCAAGAACAAATTCGGCGACTTATCACGATAATCACAAAGTTCACAAAGCGTCTGTGAAAGTATCCTGTAGTCATTTTTCAAGTTCTTTGAAGCCAACTCAGGAATTATCTCCTTATACAGCCCAAAATCACGTTCAAGGCAGTGTATCGCAATAACATACCTTGCATTGACATTCACAAGATTTTTCACCAGCAGATACATGACCGTAAGATAAAGCCCGATAACAGCCTTTGCCCTCTCCTTAGCCACGTTTTCTCTGCCCTTTGCCTGCTGTTTCACATTTTTGAAATCATCAAATCTGATGTTCTTTATCATTCTCGCAAGCTCACTGCGCTTTGCTTCCAAAGAACTGTTCATATCAGGAAATTCCACACAGCTCTTGTAATAACGCTCTATCTGCGTGTCAGGGATACCCCCAAGAACAAACATGACAACTTTCTCATTCTTAGCCACTTCTCTTATCTTCTGAGCGTTCGCATACTTGATAAGGTATACAAACCGAGAGGACTCGATAACATTGTTTGTTATGAAATTTCTCAGACCATGTATGCCCTTGCCTTTTTCTTTAAGTTTTAAGATCTCGCTTATCCTATCGTCCGTGATATTGTCGTCTATGCCGAGTATAGTCAGTGCGTCACGGAACATCGTAAGCTTCGCTGAAGCCGCAGGCTTTCTCATGGAAGCAATGTTCTTTACGATAAAAAGCTCGTTGGTTATCCTCTGGCTGTCATTAAACAGCTTGTAGCCCGCCGTAAGCTCACACTCAACATCAACAGCAGAGCTTTTCATTATCTTCAAAAACTCCTTGATGTTATCAAACTTGCTGATAAGCGTTGTAAGAAGATCGTTTATCTCCTTGCCGTCAAGAAAATATGTGAGCATATATATCATTTTGGAGAAATACAAAAGGTCAGACGCATTCTTCTTTTCACTGTCAAGAATTTTCTCATCAAAATCCATGTCAGCCTTGCCAAGCTCCTTGATAACGTCACCGTTCATGTGGTCGGCGATATTTTCAAAATCATTCTTGAATTTGCCCCAAAGCTTTGCCGCTTCATCAGCATATATCCCCTCTTTTTCATCATCGGTCATTGAAAAACGCAGTTTGCGCACAAGAGCTTCGCCTGCGATAACGTCATTTCTGTAGTAGTTGCAGAAAAGCAGAAAATCCATAAGCTTGTACATCTTTGAGCGCACAGAGTCATATTGCTTGTCCTTAAATCTGAAGCCGTATTCGTCCAGCATTTTCTCACGAAGCTTTTTGATAGAAAAGCCGAGATTTTTCTGAGATTTAAGCACAATGAAATCATAATAAAGGCGTATGATATCATCAGCCTCATAGCCTTTCATCATATCAATAAGCAGGCTGATATTGACCTTGTTGCCCTGGATAAAGCCCTTATTTATAGAATCAAATCTCTCATCTACAAGATAGTCAAGAGTTTCTCTGCACTCTCTGTACACTTTTTTGCTATTGTCAATAAAGCTGTAAAGGTCATACTCTAAGTGTTCTGACAAGTCATGAAAAACGCACTGCCTTATCTGACCCACAATTGCAAGCATATGATAAACACGCTTTTTGTATGCTTCCGAAACTCTATTATCTTTCGTCTTTGGCTCTTCAAGACCGAAATAGCCAAGGCGCTTAGTTTTCAGCAGGTCATTGAACGTGCTAAAGCTTTTCTTGATATTACCCTTTACCTTATCGGAAAGATTGCTTTTGTCAGGGTGAGTAAAAACTTCATAAGTATTTTTTGCAGAAAGATACCCAATAAAATCGTCATGACTTTCTGAACCCTTTACACCGAGCATATTGTTCAGCGCATAAACGATATTCGTTACATACACCGCAAGTATCTTTTCGATATCCAGAATGTTGTAAATAAGTTGGATATGTATATTATCATCAAAAGTTTTGCCGAAAAAGCGCTTTTCAAGCTCCGATTTAAGCCCCAGCATATCCCATCTTACAGGCGAGCTTTCACCGCTTCTGTGAGTAGGGTTTGAAGTATTTATCTCCACTCCGCTCTCCAAGCCATGCTTGCTTGAGAAAGCATTTACAAAAATACCAGACAACACAAATCTGATTCTTCATTCAGACCAAGGCTGGCAGTATCAACACAAGCACTATCAGAAAATGCTGAAAGAGAAAGGCATCAGTCAGAGTATGTCCCGAAAGGGGAACTGCCTTGACAATGCCTGTGCCGAGAATTTCTTCGGCTTGCTGAAAACAGAGCTTCTCTATTTGCAGGAATTTCATTCTGTCGAGCATTTTATTCAATAGCTTCATGAATACATAGAATGGTACAACAACAAACGCATCAAGCTTAAGCTTAATGATCTATCTCCTATAGATTTCAGACAGGAAGCTGCATAACAAAAGCGACCAAGATTCCTCTTAGTCGCATTGCATAATTTTTCTTTTGAATCTTTGTCTAACTTTTTGGGATCAGTTCAATCACTCCTAATAAATTTTATTGTTGAGTAAGATTATAATTTAGTGAATGTGTTAGTGTTCAAGCTGTCTTTCTTAGCATTTACAGCTATACCTAAGGTAGCCTGATTTTCATATAATTTTACTCCCAAATTTGCTGGTGGGGATTGTATTAAGTCCCTTAGAGCAAATACGTGACCTGATGGCATCTTGCCAATTCTTTTTTTTACCTTCTCCCAAAGATTCGCATAAGTCCTTTCTTCTAAGGAAATATCTTTGCAATAGGTCGGAACATCAGGATAGCCATTCGCAGAGGCTAAGTGCTGAAGTTTTGACAATTCGTTAGAGTCAACCGAAAATTGTACTCTCATAATAAGTACCTCAAATATTATATTCAGGGGTCTGTTCAACCTCCTGAGAATATTATATCACTTTAAGCTATATTTTCAAGTCTTTTTTTAAGAGTTTACACTTTTTTACAATTAGAACTTATCAAAATCCGACTGCGTAGCGACTTTATTATAATTCCAATCATCATTGCTGCTCTCTGCATACATATCATTGACCATACCAATCGTGAGCAAGTCAAGGTCACGAATTGATATGCCAAGCTGTACGCATCTAAGTAGAAAAAGGCGTTGAAATGTTCGGCAAAATACTCTATCAGCGCCCCATACTGAAAGGCAATGAAAAGCCCAAGCCCAACGCTGTCAACGAGTTCATCTCCCCGCCTATCCAAGTCAAATACTATTTCAATAAGTTCGGCAAAGACGGCGTTATCCTATCCCCAAGCGACTCGTTTGAAGAAATGAGAACGCTGTATGTCGAGGGGGCTGAGGCGTATAGCCGAGAAGTTGAGAAGTGAGAATATAAATGAAAATTATAGCAAAAACACCCCTATACAGAAATATACTCATGATATCATAAATAGTCAGGCTCATGAGAAGAGTGAATATATGAGTTTATCTTTGTAAAATAAACCGACCCCATTCGCTAGACTTTTTGACCTAGCAAATGGGGTCGTTCAAATATCAATATCATTAAGCAAAAAAATCAAAACATAAAAGCAAGCGTAATATGCGGATCACTTTACTTTTCTGCCGTAAACCTTGCCCACTCATATTCCGCTGTCAGCGGAACTGTGCCGTCAAAGGCTTTCAGCCAGCTGTCAACGCCAATGCCGTTCCACGCATTCATCATTATTTTACCAGGCGTAACAGGCAGATTTTCCGTTGCCTTGTATGCCTCTTTTCCGTCAACATACCAAGTTATGCCGTCCTCTTTCCACTCAAATGCGTAAGTGTGAAAATTCTCAGAAGCGTCAAAACCAAGATCATACATGTATTCGTGATTGCCAACGCCATTGGTGTAGTAATTGAACTGCACCTTTGTTGTGTCCTTGCCAAGGACTTCAACATCTATTTCGTCCCAAGGATTATCCTCCGACGGACCTGTGTATGTAAAGAACGATGATACAACGCCGTCATTCTTTATGGCTTTCATTGAAACCTCATAAAGTCCATAGCCATAGTTTTCCTTTGAACGATACTCGCCGCCTCTGTACGCTTCGGAATCGCCCATACTGTCAATGGTAAGCTGCATTTTTCCGTCATTGAAAGTTACGTTATCTTCGCTCCACGAACAGTTGAACGGATCGCCATTTGACCAGCCTGCTGAAATGGAAAAATCATTTGACGCACCCTTGCTGAAATCCGCCTCGACCGTGTATGGAGAATTGCTTTCTGTTTCCGCCTTGCTGCTGACATCTTGCGAAGAACTGCTGTCAGATGAAGAACCGCAGCCACCCATAGACATAACTATCATTGTGAGAATCGACATAGCCAAAACTTTTTTCATTTTTCATTACCTCCGAATAAATATCAGAATTTTATCCTCTATAAGTATTATAAATCAACAAATGTGATATTTATATCAGAAAAGTAATGCAAATATCAGATTATTAACATCAACTTATATTTTCGATCTGCTTGTGCTATGCTTGTTCCAGTTTGCACGGAAAAACTGATCTCTATACTGTTTCGGCGTAAGTCCTGTCTGTTTCTTAAAGCAGGCAATAAAATGGCTGTGAGAACTGAAAGAAAGATAATTGGCTATATCAAGCGGACTATATTCAGAATATCTCAGCATATTTTCAGCCGCCTGTATCCTTTTAGACATAATAAAATCAGAGATCTTCACGCCAACTTCCTCTCTGAAAAGCTTTGAAAGATACTGAGGCGTTATTTTCAGTTCATCAGCTATCTGGTTGACGGTCACACCCTTGTAAATATTATCGAAAATGCAGTCAAAACACATAAGGATATGCTTTGAATAAACGTTCTGTGACGCAGCCTTTTTCATTTGCTTTGTATAATAAACGATGACTTCTTTGTGTACAGCCATAACGCTTTCTTCATTGCGACACCCATCACATTTATTAATGTATATATCGCTTATGGTATATGCAGTTTCCGGGTCAAGTCCACCCTCGATGCAAAACCTGCACAGCATAGCTATGGTTATGACAAGATGATACTTGACGTTTCTAAGGTCGTCCTTGCTGAGCCTGCCCTTTCCGTTTGTATCCAGCGGCGTATACAAACGTTTGACCGTTTCAAGATCGCCCGCCCGCACCGCAGAGTAAAATTCCAGTTCCGTTTCATATGGTGAATGATGATAGTCATTTTCCTTTTGCATAAACTGCCGCTTAGACAATTCTCTGTTTATTTCCATAGCTTTCACCCCCTGCTTTTTAGATTATTATATCATATTTACAGACACAAGTAAAGCTTCATATTTATAGAAAAAAGGACGGCAAATCACCCTGCCGCCCTTTTTTCTGATAATTCGATATTATTTAGCCTCTTTCATTGAAGTCATAGCCTCGTCGATAAGATAATCTATAGCCTTTTCATTTTCCTGAACGACCTGTGACCAGCTCTTTGACTCCTGCGGATTCATTGTTCCTCTTATTGCAGTATCGCAAATAGAGTTAAGGTCGGCAGATACGCCCTGTTCAAAGTCAAATACAGGGTTCTGTGCGGAAAGATCATATATAGTATCTCTCATTTCAAGCATTTCATCAGACCAGCCGTAATCGTCCTTATACTGGTCGAGGGTTATCTGATGTGCAGCCTCGTCAAGCTCTGCATAACGGCAGCATTCAAGGAAAGCTGCCACGCCCTCAGGATTTTGAGCGTTTTTTACAATGCTAAAGCCGTGTACTCTTGAAGGGATATACTGTTTATCACTATCAGCCGAGCAAGGAACAGGAACGAACATTACCTCTCCCTTTGATACATCGCCATAGTTTACAGTTGTTGACGGAGCATTCTCAAGTGCCCAAAGTCCGATAGGATAGAAAAGCGTCAGACCTGTTGCCATTCCGCTTCCCTCTGCGTCGCCTCTGAGTTTCCAGTTATTCTCGTGTTTTGGATAAACAACATTGTTCTTCTGCAGCTCATACATCATATTCTGAGCCTTTGCTATCATAGGGTCAGAAATATTGTTTACAAGCTTGCCGTCTGTGATACCGATGAGCGGCACACCAGAAGACTGCTGCAAAGCCTTTTCATAATACCAGCCGTCAAGTGCGTATTTATCGCTTTCAGCGTCAGTAAAATCAAGACACATTTCTGTGAATGTATCCCAGTTCCACTTGCCTTCTTTGAAAAGCTCAGCAGGATCGTCATATCCGTTATCTTCCATTGTCTGCTTGTTGTATACAAAAACATACGCAGGGTCTGTTCTGATAACGCTCACATAATGCTTGTCGCCAAGCATAAACTGATCTGTCGCACCCTTTATGTCTGTCCAAAGAGGCTTTGAAAGATCGATATAATCGTCGATAGGCTCTATCATAGACTTTATAGCGCCCTTAGGGAAAACGTCCATATCATCAGCACCGATGAAATCAGGTGAATCATTTGACATTACAAGTGCCGCAAGATCGTCAAACTTAGTTTCCCAAGTGGTCTGCACCCAGTTTATCTTACCATTATACTTTGTCTTGAACAAAGCAAGATCAGCACCTATCTCCTTGTCCTCTGCCTCAGTAGGGTTGATATCCCAATGTGAAAACCACTTTATTTCGTTGCTCTTGAGATCTCTCACATCTTTCATATCATCAGCAAGTCTTTGAACTATCTGCTGCTGATCTTCCTTAAGCTTTTTGTCAACGACCTTGCTTGATGAATCACTTGAACTTCCGCAAGATGCAAATGCTGAAAGCGAGCAAACCGCAAGGGCAAACGTCAAAACTCTTTTTGCATTATTCATAGCCATACCTCCGAATATTACTTTCTTCTCTTTGCAACGATCACTGCTGTGCCTGCAAGAGCGATAACTGCAAGTGCTCCGCCAACAACAACACCTGTTTCTGCTGCCTTAGATGAAGAAACGTCTTTCTTTGATGTATCAGACTTTGAGCTTGAAGTATCAGACTTTGAATCTGCCTTTGAAGTATCTGTTTTTGACTCTCCGCCCTCGGCAGCTGCAACACCGAAATCAAGCGTCATTGAAAGTGTGCCGCCGTTGAAAGCGCCTTCCTTCTCCCAGCCTGCGACCTCAGGGCAAGCTTTCTTTGTTACCTCGCCTGTTTCCTCATTGACCTCGTCAGTTGGTCTGATATGTATTCTTATTCCACCCTCTGCGTCCTCGTCCATTGAAGTGATAGAATTAAGCGAATCAAAAACTGTTGTTGTGCCGTCCTCGGCAACGAACTTTGCGTCAGAGATCTTAACGTCCACAGGATAAATACCATCAGGCAGATTTGCCACCATAACGCCCATATCTCCAAGAGTTCCCTTTCCTGACATTGTCTTATCAGCGATAACTTTGCTTATCTTATATTCAACAGTTATCTTGCCGGCATCATCAATGCCTACCCAGTCGCCCTGATTCCAGGTCCAGTCCTGACCCATATAAAAACCCATTGCTCCGATAGAGTAATATGAGTCATTCATTTTTGAGTCCTCCTCTGACGGGTGAACAACATCGCCAAGCTTTGCTGCCGAAACAGAAACTGACATCATTGTTGCTGCGAGAACCGCTGCTGAAAGACCTGCTACAAATTTTTTGATCTTCATAACCTTTCCCTCCTATTTTTCAATAAAATTTTTCGCCAAAAGCAATTTATTTTGTTGTTTCTGTATATATTATAACTATGTAAACGTTTTGTTTATATCAAAAACGTAACATAAATATCATAAAAGTGTTTAATATCAAATTTATGAAAGATTATAAATATATGAAAACAGACCCACTTGATATTCAAGCAGGTCTGTTTATTCGGAAGTTATTATAAGAAAGTGACTATGAATTATTATGTTTATATTATATACGCTACTGTAAAATAGTTATATCAATATTCAATTATTTATATCAAATAATTATCGCAAATAGGATTTTATGAGCAAACATCAATTTATGAAACTAAGCATAAAAAAAACAAGCTCGGCAAACGTGACCGAGCTTGTCCAAAAATGGAGTTATATGAAGAAATTATCTATCAAAGATACTTTACCAGTTCATCAAGAACGCTGTCAAGATGTCCGTCAATAAAGCCATAGTCAACACCCTTGTATGACCAAGCCGCTCTTCCGATAGAACATTTCTCAAAGGCACTGCTTATATCCTTGTACCAGTTAAGAGTATTTTCAGCAGATGCAAGATTTATAACACCGTATTCGCCGCAATACATAGGAACATTTCTTTCCTCTGCGACCCTTACAGCCTCAGCAAATCTTCCCATAAAATAATCAGGCGTAAATTTCTCTGTCTTGACCTCCTCGTATGTCTGCATATATTCAAGACCAAGACGCTTTATCTCAGTTCTGTATTTTGGGACGCTGCCAGGATAATCGATCCTGAAATCTCTCGGCATCTCATCTACCCAATAGGCAGCCTGATGAGTAAAAAGAAATGGGTCATAGCAATGGAAAGTATAAACAATATGCTCGTCATAAGGCTTATCAAGGTCTTTCATTGAATCAATAGAGTTGTTCCAGTAGCTGCCCACAATAATATTTATATCAGAGCTGTATTTTCTAATAAGCTTTATGGCATTTTCAACGATAGCATTCCACTTTTTGCTGAACTTAGGATCAGTTACCTCATTGAGAAGTTCAAAAGAGACCCTGTCAGAATATTTGCTGAAACGCTTTGCAAACTCTTCCCAAAGGTCATAGAATTCCTGCTGAAGCTCAGCGTTATCAAAGAATCCGCTTTCAGCCTGAGCCTTGTCAAAGAAAAAGCCCATTGTCTTATGGAGGTCAAGAATCATATTGATACCGTTATTTCCGCACCAATCGATACACTTCTGAACATAGTCAAAGCCGCTCTCTATAAAGCCGTTTTCGTCCTGAAAGATATTATAATCCACAGGCACTCTAACGTGGTCGCAGCCCCAGCCCTTTATACGCTTGATGTCCTCCTCTGTAATAAAATTATCAAGATGCTCCTTGCTGTAATCGCATTGTGACAGCCAGCCTCCGATATCGATGCCGTGCATATAGCCATTAAATCTTCTCATATTTTTAATCGTCCTTTCTGATTCTAGTTTTATTTACAGCTATATTGTAGCACTATATGGCCGGAAATAATATCATAATTTTAATATTCGTGTAAAAATCGTAATGTTATTATGACATTTTAAATGTATTTTGATATCTATATGTCTTCTCTCCAATAGTTATATGTCCCGAGCTTCAAGTTTCGGGTCTTTTCGTGCGATCTACTACATGGTGTAGGCTATATCTCCGCACAAAAAAAACTTGTCAACGACTTCAAAACACGTTATTTGCTTTTCCTGCATAAATTCCCCACCTCTGCAAATAATATTACTGCAATTTTGAAAAAACAACGGAGGTCATAAATATGAAAGCAACAGGAATTGTCCGCAGGATCGACGATCTCGGCAGAGTTGTCATACCTAAAGAAATAAGGCGCACCATGCGTATCCGTGAGGGCGACCCATTACAGACAACGTTGAACTACGAACTGGAATGCTGTATGTGTCTGCTGAGAATTGCGGACAGGCTGTACATAAAATAAATTAAAAGCAAAAACTATAAACAGCTTGACATTTTGATAAGAATGTGTTATTTTAAATCTGTAACTTAAATTACGTTATAGATTTAAAAGGTGAGCATATGAGAGAATACCTAAAAAAAACGTTAAGACAAAACGTTAAAATAAAAGAGAATAATGACCTATACGACCGATTGCCGCTTGCTTTCAAAGGGAGATACGATCTATTTGATGTTGAAATCAACGGAATAGACTGGCTTGCAATTCAACCAAAAGGCGATGTTGGTCTTATTGCGCTCCGAAAGGACAGAGCTAAAGTTCAGAATATTTCAGGACTTAACTGTGCAATATTTCTTAAATCGACCACCCCTTATATCAAGGAAAAACTTGTCGAGGACGGCATCCCATTTGTACTGAAAGGCAAGCAGGTTTATTTGCCGTTTATAGGCTGCCTGCTGTCTAATTCAGGTGAACGTGATATTGCACCTGTTGATATTATTTCGTACTTGACGCAAAAGCTAATACTTATGGCAATCTATGAAAGGTGGAACAAGGTAACAGTATCAGAAGCTGCCACAAAGCTGGGCGTATCCAAAACGTCTGCGAGCAGGTGCTTTGATGAAATAGAATATCTGAATGTCAATATCCTTGATACAAAGGGCAAAGCAAGAGCTGTTACCGTTCCGTCTGATATAAAGCAGCTGTGGGAACAGCTTCAGCACATTCTTAGAAACCCTGTTATTAGAAGATACGAGTTTCCGAATGATATATATTTAGACAAAAAGGCAGGAATCACTGCTCTGTGCGAGTATTCATTGCTCTCTGATAATGCTTACACTACCTATGCGGTGACAAAAAAAGAGTTATCTGACACAGGGGTAAAAAAGCTGAAGCAAGTTCGAAAAGGGGAAGCTATTGGCTGTGCAGTTCTTGAAGTGGGCTATTTCATTGACTATAACCATAAGCCGATACAAGACCCACTAAGCGCATCCCTGTCATTGACCGATGAAGAATTGCAGGACGAAAGAGTAATGAAATCTATAAACGAGATGTTGGAGGAATATGTGTGGTAAAAGGATTAGATACTTTCAGAAACTATTTTGCCGACTACGAAGAACAATATGTGCTTATAGGCGGTGCAGCCTGTGATATTATATTTGAAAGCAATGACGCAACTTTCAGAGCAACAAGGGATCTGGATATGGTTTTGATAGTCGAGGCTCTTACGCCTGAGTTTGGAGAAAGATTCTGGAAATTTATTCAGAACGGGAGATACCGAAATAAGACAACAAGTGTACAAAAGCCGCAGTTTTACAGATTTGATAAACCTGAAGATGATACCTATCCTAAAATGATAGAACTGTTTTGTAGGAATAATTTTGAACTTCGTAAAATGACAGGGATCACACCAATACACATAGATGATTCTGTTTCAAGTCTGTCAGCAATTCTGCTTGATGATGAGTATTATAAAGCTTTGCTGGAAGGAAAAGTTGTAAGAAACGGCCTGTCTGTTCTTCGCCCTGAATATCTTATTCTGTTCAAGGCAAAGGCATATCTTGACTTGAAACAAATGAAAGAGAAAGGCGAAGCTGTTGATTCGAGCGATATAAAGAAGCACAAAAAGGACATTTTACGAATAACAGCTGAGCTAATGCTTGAAAGCGTATCTGAATTACCCGCAAAAGTTAAATTAGATATTGATACTTTTATTGACTTGTTGGGGCAAGACCCATTTGACAGCAATTCCTTGAAAAGCTATGGACTTAAAAATGATGATGTAG
This sequence comes from Ruminococcus sp. AF37-20, assembly GCF_003460465.1. Taxonomy (NCBI): domain Bacteria; kingdom Bacillati; phylum Bacillota; class Clostridia; order Eubacteriales; family Oscillospiraceae; genus Ruminococcus; species Ruminococcus sp. AF37-20. Next base: position 230,438 of record NZ_QTVE01000002.1, read on the forward strand.
TAGAGGTATTACATAGGATCTTTGGATGATAAGCAGTGTTCTTAATTATTATGAAGTACAGCGGTTGTGTTTTTATGCTACAGCAAAAAAATTCAACTCCGTTTTGAAATTGGTGCGTTTTTATTATATTTTCTGCTTGCGTTTTTGAGATTGACGGATAGGTTGTGCATAAAGTAAAACGGAAACCGGACGGATAGTGCAGACACGCATTTTTTACCGTTTGTGAGCGAAGCTGGCTCTGCGAAAAAATCTCTGTAAATTAATCAACTGTGATAAAAACATTAGTTGGGAGTGGCATAAAATTTGCCACTCTAATTTTTTACAGTATACAATGGGTACTGTAATTTGTCAAGGTTCTTTTTGAAAATCAGCCTGATGGAGTGGAGCACAGCGCAATGGAATCAGGCTGATTTTCAGCGGCTCGCTCAGCCAAGCCTGTCGGGATACATGATTTCAAGCTCACCAAGAACTCTGCACCAGTTTCTCAGTGGCATAGTCCATTTTTTCGCTATTTTATGAGTTGCAAGATACAGAGCCTTCAACAGCGCCGTATCGCTCGGAAATACGCTTCTCTGTTTGTTCAGACGGCGGTATCCACTGTTACGGCTCCTTTCATACCCGAAAGACCATCGGCACATATCACGAGGACGTCCTTTACGCCACGATTTTTTAGCTCGTTCAGAACGCCAAGCCAGTACTTTGCACTCTCGTTTTCACCGATATGTATGGACAATACCTGCTTATGTCCTGTAAGACTGACAGCAAGAACAACATACGCTGCAAGCTTTTTATCTGTCCGTTTTCTCGTACAGAAAGATGTACAGCATCAATAAATACAATGGGATAAACCTCATCAAGCGGACGTTTCTGCCAGTCCTCTATCTGCGGAAGGAGACGGTCTGTGATATCGGATACCATACCATCGCTGACCTCAAATCCGTAAATATCTTCGATGGTATCGCTTATCTGGCGTGTTGTCATGCCCTTTGCGTACAGCGATATTATCTTCTGTTCGATACCTGAAATATCCTTTTGACGCTTTTTTACGACCTTAGGCTCGAATGTTCCGTCTCGATCCTGTGGTACTTCGATCTCGGTTTCGCCTAAATTTCCACGTATCTTCTTTGTTTTCTTTCCATTACGGTAATTGGAGTTGTCCGAGCGTTCATATGAACTGTACCCTAAGTGTTCATCCAGCTCTGCCTCAAGCATTTCCTGTATAGTGCCGCCAAGAAGATCCTTCAGAGCATCTTCTATATCCCTTGCTGACCGGATATCATACTCCTTGAGCAGCATTCCGATGATGTTCTTTTTTCCTTCACTCATTGGTTCTCTTTTTCTTCTTCCCATAAAAAATCAGCCTCCTGTGTTATTTCTATTTTACCACAGTTGACTGACTTTTTACAGACTTTTTTTTCAGAGGGTCGAAAAGCAGCGACATTGCTGCCGCTGCTTTCCACCGTTTTATCTCGCAGCTTGCATAGGGTCGCTCCTCAGCGTTGCCCTATTTGGCTGCAAATATAGTATTGATTTTATTTTGGGTGTTATACGCATTTACACAGTTGTTTTTTCAGAACCGAAATAGGACCTAATGGATACGTCACTATATTGAAAATGTCTTTTAGTATACTATTTATTAATTTTACGAGTCATAATTTTTCTGCCCAAAACATCATACGTACATACTCACATACAGCATCGTCGTATTTTTTAGTTTCAATAAGATCTACGATATAAACGATTTTACTATAGATTTCATTGTAAATCTCATCTTTTCTATCTAATTTGTTGATCTTTTCTATAATTGCAGGTGCTGTTTCATAGTAAATTTTTATTAACCCATTTCCGAAAACAGACTGTTTCATATAATGATCTCTTAAAGATCTTAATGTTGTTAGCTCGTAGCAATCATCAGGTAAGCCTTTATGTTCGCAGCAAGCTGTTGTTAAAAAACATCCTCCGGTGCTTGATATGTTTCCCTCTTCCCAATGGCTACACGAGTCATCTGCATAGTAATAAGATTTATACCAACTGCAATAGCCTTTCTTATATTCCCCCTCATAAGTATAATACTTACAGGAACCGCATTTATTCATTTCTACATAATCCATAATTATCATTTCCCTATCTGAATTTTAATTTTCCGAAAATATCCCTTTTGAATCTGATCAAAAATTTTTTTGCATCTTCAAACCCAAGTTTATATGCTGAATCAAAAGAATCATAAGCCATTGAAATCTCATTTATATTTAAACAAAAGATACCGTGTTTATAACATAATAAGCCTTCTAAATAAAATGTGATTTCAGCAATCTGAGGATAAGCGTCAGTCATTTTAGAAAGCTTTGATAAAAGACCATCTAATTTATCCGTATGGTTTTCATTTATATATAGATCACTTAATGAATCAATAATTGAATAATATAATTGATTTTTATCTTCAGAATCACTATTACATTCACCAATAATATATAAATAATCAGTACACAATTCAAGACCTTCAATATTTTTCGCTTTATCAAAAAAAAGAAACATTGCTTTTAAAATAAAAAATGAACTTTCATAATTATTATTGGTTTTTAAATATTTTTTTGCTACTGATATACCTTTTGGGACATTTGTCCACGATTCATTTATAGAACCATAATATAAATTTAAAAATGCATATTTTGCACAACAATCCATATTATCCGACATTCCGAGCTCATAATAATAGCTTGCTAATTTATAATTTGGCTCAATATTTTTTTCATCTGAAAATAAATCACCAAGTATTTTATAATTTTTTGAACGTTCAAGATAAAATACAGCTTTATTAATATCCTTCGGAAAGTCTGGTGTACCTGCAATATATAACTGACCAATAAGCGTATCTGATAATGGACATCCGCCTAATGCCTCACTTTTCTTTAGATACTCCGGAATTTTTTCATCTCTATTCGGCAAGTTTTCATTTTTCAGATATAAAAAAGCTGCGGCTGAGTATCCGGTTGGATCATGCGTTTCTTCAGAAAATGCACAATAATAATCTTCTGCTTTTTTTAGATCAACAGTTGTTCCAAGTCCTTCTTCATATATATTCCCCAAAATAAATCCCGATCCTGCACCTTCATATTCGTAAGCTATTTCAAGGAGCTGTCTTGCTTTCTCATAGTTTTGAGGTGCACCATTTTTTCCGTGACGAAAAAATACTCCTAATATCCATACAGCGTTCGGGTTGTGCTGATAATATGCTTCACGAACATATTCATAAGGCATTTGAGACAATTCTTGTTTTGTGCAATTCCTTAAGTCCATATATTACCGACCTCCTTTATATTTTTCAACCCGTATCAATCAAAATTTATTTCTTTCGGCATTTGATTTTAAATCATCAATAGTACAGCCATTACATTGCTCAATAGTTATTTCGTAAAAATTGTAATATGAATATTCATTCTCAGAAAATTCAAGTGCATCTCCTTTATAAATTTCCTCTGACGTTAATTTACCATTAGACAAGGAATACTTTGTAAGAAAGGTTATTATTCCACTGGGTGTATTTGCATTAACATCACAACCATGAGAATAATAATTTACAAGGCAATTGAGCGTTTTTGAATAATACAGATCATCCCAGCCAGTATCACTATCACCTGTAGATACTACCGATCCATCATCAGGGTCATATTCATATACATGAAACCTTGAGGCTGCTGCTATATCATATATGTAAATCAATTCATCTGTACCATCTCTATTTATGTCAAATAAAGCGTAAGCGGGTTCTACGGAAGATTGTTGATTTAATTCCGATAATTTGTCAAGATATGCACTGTATATATCTTTAACATCAGTGTTCTTACCATCGTCGGGATTTTTATTTTTTTCTATGTTATCGGTGTCCTTTTTATCAGAACTGTCTTTAGGAATACTATCGATCATATCTTTAAGCGGAGGCCTAATGCTTTTATCTTCGGTATATTTAAAAGCATAATAAGATTCAGTCAATGCCTTTTTACGTTCTTCCTGAGTCATTTTTAGATAATCCAGCTTTTTTATAGTTTTAACTGACGCTTTTAAAGGAGTTTTATCTGCAAAATAATTGTTATATGCATTAATGACTTCACTTGATGTAGTTTCATCATTTCCTACTTTAAATGAAGAATACTTTTTATTTTCACCGTCATAATTAAAGTATATCTTCTCGGTACACCTTACTTTTTTATCGTTCTCTCCTAAAACAACTTCATTTAAGGTATATGCGCCTGCATCTTCAGGAAGATCTGTACCTGTGTATGCATAAAATTGTCCGTCTGCCAATATTATTTTTCCGTTTGAATCTTTATATGGAGTAAAGGTAAACGCATCATGTCCATAATCACTTCTGTTACTACTCCATACGGTATAGAGATCTTCTCCCGTTGCAATAATTCCATTATCTTTTTCATAAACAGTGAAGCATTTTTGCTCCTCCTGTCCGATCATAAGTCCATATCCGCCAATAATAAGTTCAGGTTCCCCATCTCCGGTTAGATCCTGGAACCACATTTCATCCTTTTCAGCATAATTATGACCAATATAACCTTTATACATTTCATATGAATCAAGCCAACCGGTACCGCTGTCCATAGGTTCATGTTCTTCCGACCAGCTTAATATTTCTTCAACGAATTCCGGCGTTTGTTGAGATGTGTTTTCATTTACTTCAACAAGCTTATTTTGACCTCCTATTGCAATTTTGGGAGTAGCAACTTCTGGCTTGATCTCATTATCGGTTAGATACATATCAGCCCATTCTATATCACTTTCACCCCAGATATCTGTTGCAAAATCAAGGGCTTCGTCTATGCTGTCTCCGCACATTAAGCTATAAACAAATGCGTCCTGAATATAGTAATTGTAATATGTATATACTGTTTCTGTATTTGCAATTACACTTAATGCTCCTGCGTCTTTGAATGCATTCACAAGCTTATCGTTTATGTATGCTTTACAGGAACCTAAAAATACTATTGATCCTTCAAGCTCGTTATTTTTATAGTGAGATGTAAAATAGGACGGCATAATACAGTAATAAGTATTTCCGGAGCTATCGTCATCATATGTCACTTGAATAATATTACCGTTAATTATATCATCAAAATATTCTCCGATATTTTGTTCAGTCACAACTTCCTTTGTACATATAATAGGAGTATCATTATAAAGTGTACCATGCTCTTCAATATCAATAAAATCATATCCAGCCAATTCCTCTGCAAAATCTGCAACAGTACAATCTGTGTCGATATCTGTTAAAAGCTTTTCGCTTGTCCACACATCTGAACGCTGATTTAACAATTCAAGCATATCATCGTATCCAAGACCATACATTACTTTTGCTTTCATATCAGTTTTGCTGTATGAATATTTTTCCGAATCAAAGGCTACTTTATTATCGATTGCTTTGATTTGACCGTTTTGATCTATATCGGCATAGTTTTTTGCTATTCCATTAACACTCTCGTCAAAAGGTTCCAGCATTACTCCGCCCAAAGAGCCATCGTTATAGACATATTCATAAATCATAGTATCTTCACTGTAGTCAATGTCGCTGATCATTGATTCCTCGACCATACAGTTTAATGCATTTTCGATTTTTTCTTTTTTGTCGTTCTCTGATCCATTCTTATAATCAGGATCGGATATTATATCTCTCAAAGTAGAGTTTACCTTTTCATAGCTTTCATAAGCGGTTTGGACTTGTTGAACAGTAGGTTTATTTGAGGATAGATATTTATATGCAAAAAAAGCTCCTATTCCCAGAACTGCAACAGAAAAAACACAAGCAGCTATTTTCCCAACACGATTTTTCTTCCGGGAAGAATTTATTTTAGACCTATTTTCCATGCAATTGGGGCATAATTTTCCTGGGTTAGAGCTGTGAATGGTAAATCCGGTGCCGCATTTGCTGCATTTCCTCATAACAATGGGATCGTAGTTGGGATCGTAGGGTATATTAATTTTAAATTTATATCCGCATATATTACAGCTTCTCGCATCTTCATTTAGCAGCTTCCCACATTTAGGGCATCTTTTATTCATTGTATGTCACTTCCTATGAATTACTTTGAAATTGTGGCTTTGTTGAGTATTTTTCCTTTTTTCCGTATATACTTCTATCGTTTTTGTCTTATAATCAATTTTTATAATATATTGCTCATCATTTTTTAATGTCAGAAGCGATCTCGTTCCGTCTTCGGGTTTGTCAAATGCCGTATAAACGAATTTTGCGCTTCCTTTCGGAATTTGACATGATAAAAAGGAATCTTCCGGCGGATAACAGTATGCTATAAAGGTACCATTTTTATTAAAAAAATAACCATTCATAATACATAAACTATCTCACTCCTGTATTAATCATCTATAATCAACGCCTTAATATGTATTAAATTACTTCAACTTCCTTTTCTGCTACAACATCATCACCATAAATATAAGAAATCGTTAACTTGCCTGTAGACTTTATTTCAAACTGTTCATCACCAAATGTTATAATATCTTCGTTACTTGAAACAAATTCACAGTCTTTCCACGCTATATCTATCGGGATTTTTTTTAAAACTTCACCATTTGATTTTTTTATAAATAGATTTCCTGAACATGGAGCTGCATAGAAAAGGCTTACGGTCGCATGACCGTTTTCTTTATCATAAAAGTCAATACCATTTTTAGAAAATGGATCTACATAAGCTTTATCGCAATCCGTTTCTGCGATAAGGTCATAAACCGTTGCGTCCGAATCAAAAGATATATCGATATCATAAATATTAACACTAAAACTGAGGGTAGGTGCAGGTATTGTAGACGACTCATACGAAGAGATAGTTTCGGGAACATCCCAAATTACCTCCTCGTCAAAGTCTATCTCAGCGTAAGCCGATATTTCATCAACATTAGTTTCTATATTTTCAATTGATATTTCTTGTTTATTTTCTGACAATTCATTTTTATCTATAGTTGACATCGGAGTAAAAATCGAATTTGTTTTATACAAACTGCTGTCGATAGTATCATCGTAATAATTATATGTATCAGTAACATTTTCAGCATAATTTGGGGAGGATTCATCTGAATAAATACCAATCAAAGCAAGTATTAAAAAAAATGATATTATGAGAATCGTAGCTATCAATGCTCTTGTCGCTTCCTTGTCTTCGTTGTGAGTTTTTGGTTGAGGGTTTGTTTTAGGTGTGGAGTGAGGTTTTGATTGAGGGTTTGTTTTAGGTGTGGAGTTGCAAGATAAACATTTTCCATTAACCAATAATGCTCCGCATATTGGACAGGTAGGAGGGAAAATAAAAGTATAATCGTTTTTCCTATTTATTTCATCTTTTGATGCTTTTTCTTTATTTTGCTTCCTGCGAAATTCCTCCCATCCGTCGTCAATTTTCAAATCTCCCGGATTTGGCTTTGATTTATTTCTTATTTCCATGTCAAGCTTACACCAAGGACAACTGCTTAGTCCTATAAAGTATTCATGCTTTGGATTGTCGGTACATTTGCACAATCTCTGACTTAAAGAATCAAGTGCGTAAAACCATTCGTCTGCTCTCGGTCTGGCGCTCTTGCTTTGTTGACCTTCAATAAATGCTCTTTCAAATAGCTTTTGAATATCTCTCGGAAGAATACCTATATTAGGTGAATAGCGCGTTTTTGCTATTTTCCCATTAATATTACTTTTTGTAAAATAAGGACAATATCCATTTTGTATGTTCTTTACAGGTTGGAAATTACTCATAGATTCTTTGGTGGTAACAACGCATGAAAAAGGATGAACGCCGTTCATTAAAAGCCTGAAAATAATAACTGCAAGAGCAAAATTGTCTGTGCTTTCGTTAAACATATTCCGTGCATTATTTTCATCAAAAGTTTTACCCTGAAGCTCAGGAGGAATAAACTCCGGAGTAACTACAGTACATGGAAAAATTTCTCCTGATTTACTTTTGATATGATATGAATCCGTATCTACAAGCATAACTCGACCAGTGTTCACATCTAACATGAAATTATTTGGGTTCAGATCTCCGATTATATGTCCGCTGTCGTGAACATTATTCACGGCGGCAGCAATATTTTCTGCCACTTTTACATATTGTGACCACAAATATTTTTTTCTGTTATCATAAACGTAAAAATCTATCAAGCTGCTTAACCCTGACACTTTTTGCATTACATATCCGCAAAAATTGTTATCCTGATACAGAATGGCGTGAGGCCATGCACATTCAGACAAGTCATTTGAATCTGTTTCAAGCATAGCCAGAAGTTTATTTTTCCTGTTTTCGGTACGATTCTTTTCATGATAGATCTTTGCAACCAAATCGGGCATACCTTCTATATTATAAATGCTGCCCTCGCCGCCGGAAGTAATGCTTTCTTCAAATAATACATATTTTTGTCCGCTATTCAAATCGTAATAAATTCTTCTATCATTATTAGAAGCCACTGCTGGAACCCCCCGTTATATTACTATAGTGCTCATCAACAGCTTCTGAATTAATATAAGTAAAATGAGTCGATGTTCCCACCTCTTGGAGAGCTTGTTTCATTCTTGGTAAAGCATCTTTTATAGCTTTATCTTTAGCTTTATCATTTTCAGAATTTGACGCCATACTATCGCTTTGTGTAGAATCATCTGCATGATCAGAAGTATCATCATCCGCAATAGCGCTTCCCTGCGTATGTTTGCCGTTGTAAGCGCTATCCTTACTTATACTGGAAGATTCCATACTCTTTTTCGATGTATCCTGAACGTTACCTTTGTTTAAAAAAACAATACAGATAGAACAAATAATAATAAGCACTAATATCACTATCAGCTGTATCAAAACGATTTTCCTTAGTTGGCGGTTGATTCTATACGAATTTTGTAATCTTTTCTTTAACTTTCTGGATTCATCATTAATTACTATGCTTTCACCAGTAGGAGTTACTTTGATTATATTTGTAGGCTTTTTTATATCAATAGGAGTAGGTCTGCGGCCTTCACGGAGTTTGCGTTTCATGTTTTCGTTTAACTTATCCCAATCAGGTTCCTTGTAATATTCCTCGTCTTTTAAATCTGCTAAAATATCAGTGTTTATCAATCCTACGATAGTTTTATCATCTGTTACATTAGGCAAGCCGTTTCCCGAAACAAATTTAGATATGCTTTTTTGCAGATTTTCAAAATCAGTTTTGTTATTTGCCCTAAGAATATTTCTGTCCATAAATCGGCGGATAAATGGAATATTTATTTTTTGAGCTTCATTTGCAAGCAGAGGATGACACACAATATCAAATATGCCGTCTGTCATAAGCGTTAATGCACAGACCTCGTCGGGATATTTTCCAAAGGACCAATTGTCGGGACCGCCCAAGAGCGGATATGTTTCATTGAATGCTTCTCCCTTTTTTACTTCTGTTGCACAATCATAATTACCGCTCGGCGTTAAAACGATAATACCGCCGTCACCGCATTGACCGTAATATAAGTTTTTACCATTATAAATCGCAGCAGTGAGGGTTGTATTATATTCCGAAAAATCTATTTTCATGTCTTCGGCAGTATTCATTACGTTGTTATATGCTTCTTGATATGCCTGTGATATAAGATCAATGTAAAACTTATCGCTTTTTTTGGTTTTAATATGCAAATTTATGTAAGCCAAGAATGAATTCACAGCCACTTTTGCACCTATATCCGATTTACTTGCACTGCCTAAACCGTCGGCAATTACAGCTATTGTATATCCGTTGTCAAGCTTTAGCACATCAGAATAATCCTGACATACACCGTCAGGATTTTCTAAATGTGCTGTTCCTATTGCCGAAATTTTAAAATATCCAATCATTCTTACAAACTTACTCCTTTATCAGCAGAGTGTATCTTCCGATCTATTTCATATCTTTAAAAATTTCCGCAGGCTCAATCAAGCGGAACCTTAAACATTGTATCAGGTGCAGGAATATTTAACGAACCGGATTCCTCAGTACTGTTTCTCAAAGCATCCAGACTGGATGAAACAAATTTAAACAGCCCAGTGAAATCACAATTTTTTAATCCGTATATATTATTTGGATCAAATATTTGTTTCATAATATCGGCTCTAAAACCGTCCACGCCAACACAGTATGCAATCGCCTTTCCGTTATTCTCCATCCACTTTAATCTCTCAGCTGACTCACGGTAATCATCATTTGGACCACCATCAGTTACGCAAAAGATCCAAGGTCTGAAATAAGGTGTTCCTGCGTAGTTGTATTTATTTTTTTGCATCGTGACCATATCCATTGCAGTTTCCAGGGCTTTGCCCATAGCAGTATTTCCATATGCTTTTAGTTCAGGTAATTCCATTTCTTCTACCGGAGCAAAATCCTGAATTACCTTGACATCACTGTCGAACGTAACAACAGCCACATCAATACAAGCCTTTGCATGGGTATCAAGACTTGATAGGGTCTGCTGCTTGAATACTCTGAGTCCCTCGTTAAGCTGTTTTATTGCTTCATTGCTGTTCATTGAACTTGACGTATCCAATAGAAAAACACAGGCAACGTGTTTTTCCGTAACGTATTTTACCGGTTCGTCATTGAAATCTCTTTGGTTTAATTTTGGCATAATAAGTCCTCCTAAATTTGTTATATATAATTAGAATATTTACTGGTTTGATTTTATAATCATACCTACATCATTAACTGAGAGAGGCACATCAATTACCAAATCAGTAATAATACATCCGTACATTTGAAATACTATCCCACCATATTCTGTATTGTCATCGTTTATAGTAGCGTTGTTTTTTAGATAAGATATGGCTTTTGCAGAAAGATTGAAAGAAACTGTCTCAGGCTTAAAGTCAAATAAACAGAAAAAACCGTCTGATTGTATAAATGTTCTTGTATTTTCAATAATGTCATTACTGATCTCATTTGGAAAAGTATATGATTCATTATTAATGCTGACTGCATCTGCTGCCGTAGGTACACCGGTTATGTAATTCCCGTCAAGCTTATAAAGAGCATTCCAATCTACAGCATCTTTGGGTGCAAATACATAATAATCAGTATTAAGATATTTTAAAGTAACAGTTATTGAACAACCTGTTTCTTCGAAATCAGAAAAGTATTTGTTATCGATATACTCTACTTCGTTTCCGTCAGTATCATAAAAATTTGCAGCTGACCAGTCGTCATAATTATCGATTCCAATGAATTCAATCGATTCATAGGTTTTATTATTTGAGTCTGTTTTTTCAGACTCTATTTCAACGTTTGTATTAGAATCTGTTATTGATTTGGCTGATTTGCTTTTAATAGCATTATCAGTAACACCAGATCCAATCTCTGTTTTTGATAAATCGTCATCCGTGACAATATTTTCTTGTTTATTATGTATTTTAATAATAACTGTTATCAAAACTATAGCAGTTAATACAGTTATAATAGAGGATAGTGATATTATAATATTTTTTTTCACTTGTTTAGACTTTATTGCAGAACTGTTTTCGGTTGGGGTATTTAAATACGCTTTCTGGCAAGATGATTCCGCAGATACTTTGTATCCGCAAAATTTGCAAAAAGTTGAGTTATCATCTATTTTATTGCCGCATTCTTTACAAATCATAGTTATAACCTCTTAAAAACATACGTTCTATCTGTATTTATTTTCCTCAAAATCAATTTGTTGGAGGAAAGTTTTTCAATTACATACCTTTTAGAATGTCCAAGTAACTTACTTACTCTATAATCATCATCATATATTTCAAGAGTATCACCATCGATTGAGTAGTAGCCTTCCTCGGAATAAGCACCGGAAATGAGTAACCTTCCATTGGTAAATTCCCAAGTCACTTGATCTTCTTTATCTACCAATTCGGTACCATCAGAATAAAGCAACCATTTTCCTTGAATCTTACTCTCGTTGCTCTCAAATATCCTGAATAAAATAAAAGCAATTATAACAATAAACAACATTAATATAATAGCAATAAGTATATTACGTTTTCTATTAGTTTTCATTATTGCTGCAAATCCTCCATCTTGAGGGTTGAAGTTATTTAAAACACATCCGCAATGTAGACAGAATTCCGCATTAGGTGCAACGGCATTACCGCATTTAGGACAATAACTCACCTGAGGGGCAGGAGCAGGCTGCGGCTGAGGGCGTGGCTGTGGTTGAGGGCGTGGCTGCTTTCCCGTAGGTTCTCCGCAAACGGGACAAATAACTGTGTTGTCTGATAATTTCTTTCCGCATTTTTTGCAAAACATAGCTGGTCACTTCCTAAAAATTATTTTGCATGGTTGAATACATTCTTTGAGAAATAATCTGATTTATCATCTCTTCAATGTTTTCACATTTTGTTTTTTCCATAATGTAAAATGGAATTTCTTCTACGTTTCCCGATGTCTTTTCTATGACAAGCATTGTTGTAAAAGAATCTATAATAAACAATGCTGCCAGTAATAACAATATAATTCCCCATGCAGGAGATCCACCTAAGCATATAATGGCAGCAATTAAAGCAACAAGTCCGTAAATAAAGGATTTTGGATTCAATGAGAAATTTGAATTGACTGATGAAATTTGATTAATAGGAATACTTTTTCGTTTAGTGCCAAATGGTATGAATAAAATCGCATTCGGAAGTTTGGTTTTAATAAAATTCTGTTCCATTCTAATCTCACCTTTCATATAGAATAATAAGAGTGAGATCATAAATGTTATTACTTTCGGGTTTTGCCCGGTTAGTTGACCTGCTTGGCAATTGCTGCATAGAGTCTGCCCATAAGGCAAAGCAGCACCGCATTTACGGCAATAACTCACCTGAGTGGCAGGATCCGGATGAATGGGTGGCTGTGGTGGAGTGTAAGGCGGCATCATTCCCGTAGGTTTTGGTTGAGGGAAAGGCGTCGGCTGCATTCCCGTAGGTTCTCCGCAAACGGGACAAATAACTGTGTTGTCTGATAATTTCTTTCCGCATTTTTTGCAAAACATAATAAAGCTCCTTCACTTGAATAAATCTAAGTGTCTATACCTATCTTATAATATACCACTATAAGAAAAAGAGCCCCGCAATCCCCGATAAATCAAGGCTTTGCGGAGCTTTCCGACCACAATTCTGACCAGAAATAAAAAAGAAAAGCTAAACATAAGCATACAGTTTTTCAAGCTGTTTACGCTTCATATCCATGTTGGAATGCACATATCTTTCAAGAGTAATTTTCACGCTTGCATGACCCAGCAGCTCACTGACCGTCTTTACATCAATCCCATGCCGAATGCACTCCGTAGCAAAGGTATGCCGCAGAACATGAAAATTCTTATACGTTACACCAATGTGTTTCAGAAAAGTTTTGTACCTGTACTGATAAGTCCTCGGTTCGGTATAATTCAAAGAGCAAGTCAGGAAGTAGCAGTCAGGATTGACATTTCGTTTGATTTTAGCAATCTGCGACAGCATAAAAGTCGGAATAGGAATATCACGGATAGACTTTGCACTCTTAGGCTCATCGATTATTACAATAGTTTTAGGACTAATTCCGTTCGGATTTTTAATCCGCTGGAGCGTTTTCCATACATGAATTACCTGATTTACAAGGTCAATATCCTGCCATTTCAAAGCGCATATCTCGCCTATTCTCAGACCCGTATAAAGACACAGCAGAACGCCAAGTATTTGACAGTCATCACACAAAGCATTTTGACGGATTTTTGCCATTTCAACGCTTGTAAAAACCTCAATTTCCTTATGTTCCGATTTTGGCAGCGATACATTTTTAGCAGGGTCATCTAGCTTGTATTCAGTTTCTCCGTATGCGAATACAGATTTCATCATGATCAGAATTGCCTGCACGCTCCTTGATGAAAGCCCTTTTCCGTCATCTCCGCCGCATTCCAACAGTTCGGACACATAGCGATTGATTATAAATGAAGTCACTCTGCCAACACGCATATCTCCGAACGGCGCAGCGATGTAATTCTGATACATAGTGCGATAACTGACATAGGTTGATGATTTAATGCTATTTTTGCGACTTGCAAGCCATACCGAGAACAGTTCTGATACCGTTATCGGATCGTTTTTCGGCAACAAATCAACTTTAGCAAGCTGTAGTTTCTGCGAACATTCCACATAGCTGTAAGCGTAAACAGACGAATACTTTGCTCTACCGTTTTCCATGTAACTTGAAATATACCTGCCCTCCCAGCGACCGTCCTTGCGTTTGAATATGTTTTTTCCTCGTCTTGACATGGCGAAACCTCCTTAAAATATGTACTTTAAGTATACACCCGTTTTGACGAGATTTTTGACCAGAAATAGAAGAAAAAAGAGTTAAAAACAGCCTAAAATCCTTGATATTTTGCAATTAAATATACAGATTGTGAGATTTCGTTCGTTGAATTTGTACAAAACATACAGTAAATTTTGTCAGTTTTAGTCAATCCGTGGATTGATTTTTTTTTCTTATAGTGGTATATTATAAGATAATTTCGGCGTATACTGCACATTTTGTCGTATGTTAACTCTGTTTTAGGGAGAAGTCAAGTCCATTTTAAAGGTTTATTGCTTATGCTTTAAGTTGGTTACTGAATTTTGTAGCATTGTGTGATATACTTGTAGTTCAAAACAAAGCGCTCTCCGAGAATAAAAATATTGGAGTGCCAAAAAGTTTTTTATCAGCCCTTGACAAACGAGTGTTCTAATGCTATAATATCAAATAGAAACAACAGCATTTAACATAAAATTACAATTTAATAAATAAGTGCCTTTTACTTACATAAACATATCGGCAAATACTTTTAGAGCTTAATGCTCGTACATATTTAAGGCACGATTTTGATAGCAACGGGATAATTATATCCTTTTGCACTAATCGTGAACTTGAAATATGTGCGAGCTTTTTTGTTGTCTAAATAAATTCAATGTGGTATGTAACGAATTGGCAACGCGGTCAGAATTACATAAATTGCGATACCCTCCGTGTCACATAGACATACCTTTAATATAACATACTAATAATATTAATATAGCAGAAGAAAGAATGTATAGTAGAGATAAGTATTGGTAGGTGCGTAACGAAATGGAGGCGGAATATCAAATTGCGCATCTGCGATTTTCATTTTTCTGCTATGGAAAGGAATTTTTATGAAGTTGAAAAAATTAATGATAATTGATGGTAATCCTTTTGCGGACACAGAGTTCGGTCAGCTTGAGTGTGTTGAAGTTAACGGAAAGCTGTACTTCCCCGCATCGGAGTGTGCAAAGGTTCTCGGATATCACAATCCGAGAAAAGCTATCATAGACCATTGCGACGAGCCAATAAAGCTTACTGTTCCGCATCCGCAAAGTCCGTTAAAAACTATCGTGAAGAATTATATCAGCGAGGGAGATCTGTATTCGCTGATTTTCAATTCAAGGTTACCGATCGGCAGACAGTTTCGTGCTTGGATATGCGACGAGGTGCTCCCGACGATAAGGAAGTACGGATTTTATGTTACGCCGAAGGTTCTTGCGGAGTGCGACGGCAATCCCGAAAAGCTTAAGCGTAAGCTAATGGAAATACAATGTTATCAGTTCTGGAACTACTGTCTGGACCATCCTGATAAGGCGGCAGATTTGATATCGAAATTTTATGAAAAGGCTATGAAAGAAGATGATATTATAGACGCTGAATTCTGTGATGAGGTAAGTAACGAAACCAGTCGCTTGATTGAATGCTCTGCGGTGAGTAACGAACTGCGCACGGCAAGAAACGCCGAAATCTCGCCCGTGTGAGCCTGCCGATTCTCGGCGGTATCCTTGCCCCACCTATGTTGGTTAAAGCCCATACACGCCGAATGTGTGCGACGTCCGAGGCGGTTAACGGTGATTTCTGATGAGAGAATGAAAGTCCGGTAAAAATTGCTCCTGTCAGTATTGCACGATCACCGATATGCAGAGGTTAAAGCAAATCGAAATATTGTAAAGCAAGTTAAAGCATCGGGGTCGTAAGCCCCCGATGCAGTCACAGCGGACAGCAAAGCTGACCGCAAAAGTGCCGAAAATACGCAGTTTCAGCAAAATTGTTGTGCATAATTTTTATGGGGTCATAAATTCGAGGTTTGAAGAATTCAGGGGTCGTAAGTACTGAAAATCACGTAAAATCGGTGTGATTTCAGGAGTCGTAACAGAAAATCAAAGGACATTGCCGCATTTTTCAAAATTGAATAACTTAAATCCCAAAGTCAAAAATGAATCAAAAGGAGTGTTGCCTATTGGAAATTAACGTCAGTGAAAATAAGCGGATCGTAGAGATCTGGCTGACAAATCAGGAGCAGGAGGACGATAGTATCAGCGAATTCGTGCAGAATACTGCAGACAAGTACAGCGATAAAAAATACAAGGTTGCCGTATTTATGTCGGGGGACAACGACTTGTTTGACTGCACGGAGGGATTGATAGAGCACAACCTCTGCCTATGATTTGTGGTGCGCAATCAGGCGCACCGTACATAACTGACGTAAAAAAACATAAATTGCGGCAAAGTCATAAAATCTTCACTCGGATATTTATTGCCTTTGCCTATTGCAATTCTGAAAGATATATGATACAATATTGATATAAATTAAAACGAATATTTCTGACAACATTGTAAGTATTCGCAAAGGTAAAACCGAACCGAAAAAATAATCAACATTGAAAGGGTGAAACAATGAGCATAAAGTACAGCATAGCAGGCTATTGCCGAATTTCTGTCGACGAGGAAATGGACAGAGACAACACCTCGATAGAAAACCAAAAAGCTATCATAGCCGACTTTGTGAAACGCAAGTTTCCAGACAGCACGCTTGATTTCTATGAGGACCGTGACCGATCGGGATATACGTTTGAACAGCGTGAGGGCTATCAGGAGCTGCGAAAGAAAATGCTTCGATTAGAGTACGATATTCTGATCATCAAGGACTTCTCCAGATTTTCCCGACGAAACAGCAAGGGACTGGTGGAATTGGAAGATCTGCGTGACGCAGGAATGAGGATTATCTCGATTGGCGATAACATTGATTATCCTACCTATGACGACTGGACGGCAATTCAGTTCCGCTTTCTTATCAATGAAATGCCTGTTACCGATACGTCCAAAAAGGTCAAATCGGTCATCAAACGCCGTCAGGAGGAGGGCAAGTGGATATGCGCTGTGCCCTACGGCTACGTTATGATAAACAACAAGACCATGCAGTTCGAGGTTGACGAACCTGCGGCGGAGGTTGTCCGAGATATTTTTGACAGGTACAACAGCGGCTGGGGATACAAAAAAATTGCCAACTATCTTACGGACAAGCATATTCCCACGCCTAGAATGTGCGAAAAAATGCGCAGGGAGGCTAAAGGCGAGGAGTGCAAGCGTGAGGTAAAGCAGACGTGGAGTATCATCACCGTCAGCGAGATATTGCAGAACGATTTTTATATCGGCACGCTCCGTCAGGGCAAGTACAGGCGTAAGAAGATAAACGGCGGGGAGGTCAAGCAGGACGAAACAGACCACATAGTATTTGAAAATAATCACACTCCTATCGTCGATTACAAGGTGTTCGCTCTGGCTCAGGAGCAGCTGAAGAAGCGTACGACCTCTCACTATCGGGGAGTGAAAAAGTACGACAATGTGTACTCGGGCTATCTTTTCTGCGGAGACTGCGGCTCACCCATGTTCGCAATGAGCCGTAACGATCTTGCTCCTGCCTACACCTGCGGAACCTACCACAAGCGAGGAACAAAAGGCTGTACCTCGCACCATACCAGAGTTGATATGCTGGACGGTCTGCTGAAAAGCTATATCAAAAAGGTGCGTGACAACTCCGCAGAGATGATTGACCGTTTGCAGGAGTCCATTGCTAAAGAACAGCTTGAAACGAAAAGCAGTCAGTCCACCGTTGACGTGATAAAGGGGCAGATAGAGGACGCAAAGGCGGAAATGAAAATGCTCACCCGACAGCAGGCGAGGGATGTTATGAAACACCCCGACCGTGCGGAGATAATCGAGGAGACCTACACCGAGATGATAGACGAGCTTACTCTGCGTATCGAGGGACTGAAAAATCAGATGCAGCTTGCAGTCGACAAGCACAACACCGTTGTCAGAGTGAACCGCACCGCCAGAACCGTGCTGGAGATTTTCGATGACATCATTAACAAGCCCGCTCTTGACAAGAACGACCTGAATTTTATAATTGACAAGATAGTGGTCTTTGAAAACAGAATTGAAATTCATCTCAAAGCGGATATCGACTGTTTGCTGAAATACGGCACGCTTACAGAGCAGCAGCTTGTGACAGTCGGAGCAGATGGATCAGCCGAAAATTTTAATCAAGGCACTAAGATCGGAAAGTCAGCTGGACAGCTTGCAGCTGCTGTAACGGACAGCAGAGGCAGGAATCTTAGTGTCAACGTTATCAGTAACGGCGACCCCCTCGAGATCTACACCAACCCCGACGGCGAGGTGATATTCAAAAAATATTCTGCCATAAACGAAATGTCCGAGGGCGCAGCTCAGGCAGCGGAAGTCATCTCAAAACTTGGGGGAGCGCCTGCCGTGGTATTCGATAAGGACCACGTCGTGGCAGTGTCAGGCGTGCCGAAAAAAGAGTATTCCCAGCGCCGCCTCTCCCCTGCCCTGGAGGAGCTTTTGGAAAACCGCAAAACCTTTGACTATACCGATACCACAGCCGAGCCGCTTAGAGCCGTCGAGGGTATCACCACCCACGCCCTCACGATCGCCCCTATCCTCACAAACGGCGATATAACAGGTGCAGTGGCATTCATGGCTACCGATGATACCGAGCTTTGTACAGATAAACAGTCCATGCTCGCCAAAGCCGCCGCCATGTTCTTGGGGAAACAAATCGAAGAATAACACCAAAAAGGACCGCCGCCTGACCGCAGCAGTCCTTTTTTTGTACTATTATATCAGCCATTGCCCCATGTCCTACGCTGCCAACATAATAATAAACCCTCCGACCCATACAAATGGATCGGAGGGCAAACTGCAGACCACGCTGCGGTGGAGCTGATAGTCGGACTCGAACCGACGACCTGCTCATTACGAATGAGCTGCTCTACCAACTGAGCCATATCAGCATATAAGACTTAAATATTATACACCAAAACCACACATTTGTCAACATCAAATCAAGATTTTTTCTCAAAGCTTTTGTAGTGCTACAATAGATATTGGACAAAATTAAGAAAAAAGAA